>CAZGVR010000442.1:0-3500 GCA_964528945.1 uncultured Myxococcales bacterium | reverse complement strand
GCGCAGTACGCCGGGTACTCGGATGCGGAGCTGGGCGCGCTGCCTTTGGACGCGGTCGCGAACTCGTTCGGGTGCGGGAACCCGCTCGCGCTCGCCGAGGTGAGGGAGGGCGAGACCGTGCTCGACCTGGGGTCGGGCGCGGGCATCGACGTCATCCTGGCCGCGAGGAAGGTGGGGCCAGGGGGCCGCGTCATCGGCGTGGACATGACCGACGAGATGGTGGGCCGCGCGCGCATGAACCTCGCGGCCGCGGGCGTGGACAACGTCGAGATAAGGCGGGGCATCATCGAGGATCTGCCGGTCGAGGACGGGACGGTCGATCTCGTCATCTCCAACTGCGTGATCAACCTGTCGCCCGAGAAGCACAGGGTGTTCGCCGGGATCGCGCGCGTGCTCAGGCCGGGCGGGCGCATGATGGTGTCCGACATCGTGGTCGAGAACCTGCCCGCGTGGGCGCGCGAGAGCCTGGCCATGTACGCCTCGTGCGTGGCGGGCGCGATCTCGGAGGACGAGTACGTGGCAGGGCTGAGGGAGGCCGGGCTCGTGGACGTAGAGGTGAGGGAGCGGCTCGTGTACGAGGCGTGCCAGATCTCGGCCATGGTCGAGTCGGACCTGGTGGACACAGTGGCGGTGCCTAGGCGCGGGCCGGCGAGATCAAGGCCAGGGTCAGGGAGTCCGCAGGGGACCTCGAGGGCAAGGTCTGGAGCGCCAAGTTCTTCGCGCGCAAGCCGTGAGCCGCTCCGGGGGGCCTCGGCCCTCCGCCTCGAGCCAGCCTCTTCCCCACTGTGTCCAGAATGCGCCTGTCGAGGAAAGCTCAGACGTCGGCGGTGCCGCGGTGCTTCTTCACGTTGAGGGCTTTCCACTCGAGGCCGGGATGCTCGCGGATGATCGCCTGCATGCCCGGGTCGGTCGTGAGCAGCTCCGGGGCGATGTCGCCATGGTCGTTGAGCCGGTCGAGGAACTCCACCTCGTTCGGGGCGAGCGGGAGCACGGTCGAGAGCCGACCGCGGCAGTCATCGACGAGCCGTCGGGTCCACACCGCGATCTCGTCCTTCGACGGGGCGAGATCGGCACGAAGCACCGGCAGCAGCACGCGATCGATCTCGTGCGGATCGGCCTGGACGTCGTCGACGGTGACCTCGCGCCAGTCCCTGCGGTTGATCCCACCGTAGACAACGAAGGCAAGGCGCAGCCTAGCCTGGTCCAGGTCCGGCACGTCGAGCATCCGTCGCACGTCGAAGACGTCACGTGCCAGCGAACGGGCCAACAGCGCCGCAGTCTTCCCGGCCGCGAGCTCGTGGATGTCGAGCACGGGGATCCGCGTCGCCCGGAAGGGGCCGAGCTTTCGGGAGTCCTGCGCGACGAGCGGCCACAGCGGCGTCCTCGACATGAAGTTCACGTCCAGCGCGAGTGCGCCGGCGCGTCCATGGACAGAAGTGAAGGAAAGCCTCCACTTGCCGCCCGCGTGGTCGGTGGGCGAGCGCCTGACCTGGATTCCGAGGCGGCCGCAGACGGCCTGCACCGCCTGATCCAGCTTTGGCCGGTCCCCGATCATGGTCTCGCGGTCGGCGGCGCCGACATAGTTCAGATCGATGTCCACGGACAGGCGCGGCAGGTCTGCGGCGAAGAGGTTCTGCGCGGTGCCGCCCTTGAGCGCGATGCGCGGCCTCAGGAACGGGTGGCTCCGGAGCCCGTCGAGCAACTCCAGCAGGCGGAACACCTTCTCCAGCGGCTCGGCCTGGAAGCCGGTCGTGCCTGCCACGCGGTCTACGTCCGCTGCGGTCAGCATCAGGGCACCTCCTCCCATGCCCTCGATAGGATCTGCTCTGGAACGACCAGGTTCCAGGCGGACACGAGCTTCCCGGGCCGGCGCTTCGGATCGAAGTAGCGGGGCTCCCTGGGCCCGAGCTCCCTCAAACGGTCCAAGTGGGCATCCTCGACCATCAGCGGCTCGCGGTGCCGATCCAGGAACAAACCTACGCGAGCGGCGGCTATTGCCGAGCCCAGGTTACGCGCGTAGTCGATGACCGCATCGAGATCGAAGAACTCCACGGACTCGAGCGAGCGCCAGATCTCCTCCCAGCCGCCGCCTCTGCCCGGCGCGTCGAATACGTCGACCAGGGCGCGCTCGAGCGTGGTCACGCGAACCGTGCCGCCGGCGTGCGGCAGTTCGAGGATGCCTCCACCGAGGTCCGGAAGATCCCGCAGGGACGGGGCTGCCCGTACGGGCAAGAACTCGGAACCGCGGAACGACATGGGACGGGCCCGAACGCGAGCGAGATAGTGGAAGCGTCGAGAGATCGAGCAGGCCCTTCCGTGGAACTGGAGCGCGGCGTGGTAGGCGATCACCGCATCGTCGGCCAGGCGGCTCGCGATCAAGTATGGGTCGACCACGGCCTTTTCCGGATCCGTGGCGCGCGGGACCGCGGCGTAAACGCCGCGGCGCACGCGGAGCAGCCTGCCCGAGGCGAGGTGCTTGTGCAGGAGGGCGTTGCTGGTGTGCGCGCTCCTTCCGGTTGCGGTGTGCGCGGACACGAACTCCGCGTGGGTGAAGACAGGGTGGGCGTCGAAGAAGTCGTGCGAGCGCATGACTGGCTCTCCTGTGCAGGTATGGCTACCTAAAATACTCAAATCTGCGCTCATCAGCAAGTCGATTGTTGCTAATGTGCGTGTATGTTGGTACTAACAGTAATTGTATCGGCGTAAAAAGGCAAGTCGACGTGCCAGTACTAGGCCAAATACATGCCCACTCCACGCGGCCAGGAGGCCGCTAGGGCCTGGGCACGAGCGAATGGAATAGGTCGACACGTTCCGCCTCCCTGACAAGGAGTCCGATCCGTTGTATCGTGCTTGACGATGGGCATCATGGGAGATCGTGCCAGACTCTGCGTCGTCCTTGTCTCCGAGTCCGTCATGCAGCGCTTCTGGCCAGCGGGAGTCGGCCTTACAGGATGTCTGGTTCTCGCGATGCTCGCCGGTACGATGGCCGCCTGCTCGGGCGGGAGTGGCGGCGAGTGCGATGCCGTGACAGACGAGGTGGACCCCTCGGATGCCGTCCCAGACGGACCCGGTTCGTGCGGAGACGGGATCGCCGATCCTTGGGAGGAGTGCGACGGCCCGGACATGGGGAGCAAGACGTGCTCGGACTTCGGGTACTCAGGCGGCGCCCTCACATGCGGGATGGCATGCGCCTACGAGGTGCACGGATGCGCTCCGGTTCCCGGCTGCGTGAGGTTCGTGGACCAGGGGTCGGATGCCGGGAGCCCGGACGGCCTCTCGTGGGCCTCGGCCTTTGTGCGCGTCCAGAACGGCATCGATTCGGCCTTCCATGCGGCAGTGTGGGATCTGTCCTGCGGCGGCATGACGGAGGTCTGGATCGCGGAAGGAATCTACTTCGTCTTCGAGACCGGGCCATGGGACACGGTAGCCCTGCGTCAGGGCGTGTTCGTGTACGGAGGGTTCGACGGAAGGGAGGGCGCGAGGGAACTCCGGGACTGGAA
>CAZGVR010000441.1:1245-3508 GCA_964528945.1 uncultured Myxococcales bacterium | reverse complement strand
CTCTCCCTCGTGCCCAGGTACATGGAGCGGGCCCCCTTCCCGAAGTGGAAGATCGTCAGCCCCATGCCTGACGCCCATGTCGACGGCAGGTTCACCGTGGACGGGGTCGAGAGGTCCCTCACGGGATGGCGCGGGATGCTCGGCCACAACTGGGGACCGAAGCACAACCACGTGTACGCGTGGGCTCACTGCAACCTGTTCGAGGGAGAGAAGGGAACGGTCTTCGAGGGCGGGTGCGCGAGCATCGAGGTGGGCGGCGTCGAGACCCCGATCTTCACGACCTTGACGCTCAGGCGCCACGGCAGGCATTACAATCTCAACGACTACCCGTCGATCCACAGGAGCAAGTCCGATCTGGGATGGTACCGCTGGTTCTTCTCGGTGGCCGATCCCCCGATCAGGCTCGAGGGTGTGGCACAGGCGGCCAAGGAGGACATCGCGGGCCTCTACTACGACAACCCGGACGGAACCATGACCTACTGCCTGAACTCGAAGCTTGCGCAAATCAGGTTGTTCCTCTACGAGGACGGTCTCCCTGACGTGACCCTGGCCAGCCGGTCGGCTGCGCTCGAGATCGGCACCCCGGATCCGCATCACGGCATCAGGATGCTGATCTAGCCATGCACGGCGACACGGGCAGCCTTCCAGGGATCGGCAGCTACCTGCTGTCCACGACGCTGGCCCTGGGCCTCGTGATCTCACTGGCCGTGGCCACGCTCTGGCTCGTCAGGCGCTTCGTACCACCGCCCGGCAAGGGACGGATCCTCCGCGTGGTCGAGACGGTCGTGCTGGCGCCGGGCCGGGTCCTGTACGTGGTGTCGGTGGGAGGACGGCTGCTGATCCTCGGCTGCACCGAGAAGTCCATCACACTGATCAAGGAGTTCGCGCCAGGGGAGATGGAGGTGCCGGATCCGGCCCCGTCGCCTGCACGCAGGTTCGCCGATCTCCTCGGACGTCGAGGCGGCCCCGGCCGGGATCCCGAGGGCGGATAGCCCGGCCCCCCTCTACTCCTCCCTGCACAGAGAGAGCGAGGAGCAGGGCGACCAGATGTAGCAGGCCAGGTCCTCCGCGTCCTCCACCCACTGCTCGCCCGAGCAGCGCGAAAGGCATATGGACGGGTTCGCCGAGGGCCCGTAGCACTCGGTGTAGCGGCGGCACACGATGCCGCACCTGCCGGCCGCGTCCCCGGGATCGAATGCCCCGACAGGCGGCATGCCCGAAGGCGTCAGGCTCTGCAGATCCGGCGGCTCGGGCGCGGCCGTGGACTCGACCTCCGTGGGATCCCACTCGAGGCAACCTGCGAGGGCGAAGGCGGCCAGAGCGGTGGCCACCCGGGCGAGCGCTGCCGCGATTTCCACGGTCCCCTTCATCACCAGTCGTATGCCACGGACACGCGCGAGAAGAGCCCCGACTCCTTGCCCGTGAGGAAGTAGGGCCCCTTGGTGAAGAGCTCATGGGCGATGGCAGCGTCGAAGACCACGGACTTCCATCGCAGGCCGATCCCGAGGGCCCAGGCGAAGTGGTTGCTCGTCGCAAAGGCGCCGGTCGAGTCCTGCCAGTTCAGCCTGTACTGGTCCTCGAGGGACCCGCGGAAGGAGAGCCACCTCAGCGGCTTCACCTCCACAGCGATCCTGAGGCCTGGAACGACCACGTTCCAGCGCTGCCAGGATTCCGGCCCGGTCTCGCCGTCGTCCGCGGGAACGCTCCACCTGGGGGAGAGGATCGTGAGATCCGCCTCGCCGAACACCTCGAGCGTGGCCGTGAGCACCTTGCCGATCTCGACCCTGGGACCGCCGCCGATCCTGAAGATCCAGCGGCTCCCGTCCCAGTCCTCCCCGGCCACCGGGATGTCCAGGCCGTACTCGCGCCTGGACAGCATGAAGATCAGGCCCCATCCCAGCTGGCGACCCTCGCCGACGATAAACCGCTCCGCGATCGTGAAGCTCGGGGATGGCCGGCTCCGCGCCGCAAGAAGGTCGGCCTGCACGTCCCGGACCCTGTTCCACAGGAGCTCGAGGGACAGGTCGTTGCGAAGCCAGGTCCCCACCGCGGTCCACCCGAGGATGAAACCCAGGGAGAAGGTGTGCTCACCGGACAGCGCCCCTTGCCCGTCCGTTCCCTTCTGCCGCCAGAAAGAGTGTGCGAACCCGATGTCGAGCCCGAGGTGCTGGCCCCGGGCGACGTCCACGCCGACCAGGAGATCGAAGATCTTCGAAGGCAGCCCGAACTGCACGGGCACGTCCCCGCCGCCGTACAGGCCCAG
>CAZGVR010000441.1:0-1235 GCA_964528945.1 uncultured Myxococcales bacterium | reverse complement strand
TCTCCGATAGAGCCTCCGGAAGCGCGGCCTCCTCCCCGAACGCGTTCAGGCGGTGGCCGAAGGCGCCGATCACCAGCCTCTTCCACCCGATCAGGATCCCGCCGTCGCCGGAGAAGGGATCCACGCCCAGCTCCAGCACGACGAGGTTCCTGTGCAGCGACAGGGCGCCCGGGTACATGAAGACGTCGGCGTCGTCCGTGAACAGCGCGGACCTGAGCAGCGACACCTTGCGCGAGGTGTTCGCGCCGGCGGGCTCAGGCAGCGTCATGACGACGAGCACTGCGGCAGCCGCGATGAGGCCTCTCGCACCCATGAGAACGGAAGTATACACCAAAAAAGGGAAGCTCAGGGATGCGCCTCGCCCCAGTCCTTTCCCCAGCCCAGATCCACGACCACCGGCACCGAGAGCCCGAGCGCGGACTCCATGCAGCCCCTGACCAGGCGCTCGACAGTCTCCCGCTCTCGGGGCTCGACGTCGAGAACGACCTCGTCGTGGACCGTGAGGACCAGGCGTGATTCCATCCCCTCCCGCTCCAGATCCTCGTGCATGCGGATCATCGCCACCTTGATCAGGTCGGCCGCAGTACCCTGGATGGGCGTGTTCTGGGCTACGCGCTCGGCGTTCGATCGCTCGGCGTGGTTCCGGCTTTCGATGGCCCTCAGGTAGCGGCGCCGTCCGAGGAGCGTCCTCACCATCCCGCTCTCCCGGGCTTCCCCGACGACCCGGTCCATGAAGCGGCGCACGCCGCCGTAGCGCTCGAAGTACATGGAGATGAACTCGTGCGCCTCCTTCCTCGGGATGCCGAGCTGCTGGGAGAGGCCGTAGTCGCTCTGCCCGTAGACCACGCCGAAGTTGATGGCCTTTGCGCGGGCCCTGAGCTCGGGGGTGACCTCACCGGCTGGCACGCCGAAGACCTGGGCGGCCGTACGCGTGTGCACGTCCGCGCCCGCCTCGAACGCCGCGATGAGGGCCTCGTCGCCCGAGAGGTGCGCCAGGATCCTCAGCTCTATCTGGGAGTAGTCGGCGCTCATGAAGATCCGGCCCGGAGACGGCCTGAAGGCCGCGCGGATCAACCTTCCGTTCTCGGATCTCACGGGGATGTTCTGCAGGTTCGGATCCGATGAGCTGAGGCGGCCAGTGGCCGCGACAGCCTGGTTGTAGGAAGTGTGGATCCGGCCCGTGGCCGGATTCACGGCCTGCGGCAACGCGCGCACGTAGGTGCCGATCAGCTTGG
>CAZGVR010000440.1:0-3528 GCA_964528945.1 uncultured Myxococcales bacterium | reverse complement strand
GCCCTCTCGGGCAGCGGACCCGCGTACGTGGCCACGCTGATCGAGGCAATGGCGTCCGCCGGGCTCAAGGTCGGCCTGCCCAGGGACTTCTCCTACGCGTCCTCGGCCCAGACCGTGCTCGGCACGGCCCGGCTGATCCTGGACAAGGGCTGGCACCCGGCCCAGGTCAAGGAGATGGTGCTGACCCCGGCAGGGACCACGATCGAAGGCATCTTCTACCTGGAGGAGAGCGGCATGAGGACCGCGGTGATGAAGGCGGTCGAGGCCGCGACCAGGCGCGCGGACGAGATCGAGCGGAAGCTGAACGGGGATCCGACAGGGCGGACCTGAGGTTGACAACTGAATAGGTCCATGCGTATATACCCGTTATATATGCAGAGGCCTGATCAATATGAATGACCCGTTCTTCGCACGGCTGATCGGGTCCCGGCTCACGAGCGCGGCCAGGGTCGCCTCGCGCGGAGGGTCCAGGCCGAAGGTCATCCTGCTCTTCGGTGCGAGGCAGACGGGCAAGTCGACCTTGCTGGCCCATTGCGTGGAGCGGTCGCCGCGCACGCTGGTACTCGACCTCCAGGATCCCCGCCTGCGCCGGCGCCACGAGGAGGACGGAGGGCTGCTCGTCAGGGAGCTAGAGGCCTCTCCGGGCATCGAGACCGTGCTGATCGACGAGGTGCAGAAGGTGCCCGCCCTGCTGGACGCCGTGCAGTTTCTCCACGACAGGGATCCGCGCGGCCGGCGCTTCATCCTGACCGGAAGCTCCTCCCGGAGGCTCAAGGGGCGATCCGCGAACCTGATGCCCGGCCGCGTCCACAGCCTGATCCTCTCGCCGGTCATCCAGGCCGAGCAGCGCACCTGCGCCATCATGCCGATCGAGATGCCTGGCGCTGGGGCGAGGTTCCCAGTGCGGAAGCTGGAGGACCACCTGCTGTACGGGGATCTCCCCGGCCTGTACCACGAGGATCGAGGGTCGTGGATCGAGACGCTCGCAGCTTACGTCGACCTCTACATCGAGATCGAGATCCGGAAGGAGAACCTCGTCCAGGACACGGGCGCGTTCCTGAGGTTCCTCAAGCTGGCCGCCATGGAGTCCGGGCACCGCGTGAACTACACCAAGCTCGCGAGCGCGGTAGGCGTCGCCGCAAACACGCTCCGCAACTTCTTCCAGGTGCTGGAGGACACGTACGTCGGATTCCGGATCCCGCACTTCAGCCGAAGCCGCAAGCGCGTCATCACGGCTCCCAGGTTCCTGATCTTCGACGTCGGCGTGCGGCACGTGCTGGCCGACCTGCCGATCGGGCCCGCGATCCTGAAAATGGACGCGGGGCACGTGTTCGAGCAGTGGGTGCTCGCGGAGCTGTACAATCGCTGCCGGTACTCGGGAAGCGATCACAGGCTGTCGACATGGACGACCGCCACCGGGGCCGAAGTGGATGCGGTTGTCGAGACGCCGGACGGGGTGGTCCCGGTGGAGATCAAGTGGACCGATTCCCCGACGCCGCGCGACGCTCGGCACGTCGAGACCTTCCTGGACCTCCACGCGAAGGAGGCGAAGGCGGGGTACGTCGTGTGCAGGTGCCCGCACAGGCAGTCGTTGACCGGGCGGGTGACGGCCCTGCCCTGGGACGAGTTCTGACTCAGCCCGGCGGCCCCGCCTGCCTGCCGCCGAACACCTCGCCCCACTTCACGCGCGCCGTGATCTGCATGACCGCGAACAGGGTCAGGATCGCGAAAACGGTCACCATCAGGCCCGTGTAGCCCTTGAAGAAGTGCGTGTAGGAGAAGACCACCAGGTAGAGGAGCTGGAGCGCGCCGGTCTCGACGAGCGCGAACCTCCAGCCGACCACGACCCTGATGTAAGAGACCACGAGCAGTATCGACGTGGCGGCCGAGATCGCGAAGGCCGCGTTCACCTGCACGTGGTCGACGAGGTAGGCGAAGAGCAGGTGGAATGCGAAGAAGCTCGCCCCGATGAAGAAGAAGTGCATGGGGTGCAGGTCCACGCGCCTCATGACCGTGATGATGAAGAGCAGGAAGAAGAAGAACAGGAGCGAGACCGGCGCGAAGAACGTGATGCGGCTGGCGAGCGGGCCGGGGTTGAGCTTCTCGGGCATGGACATGCCGATGCTGAGCCCGCTGATGAGCTTCCTGTATGACCAGACGAGCTTCCAGCCGCCGTCCTTGGTCTTCTCCTTGTGCGTGGGGCTCATGGAGCCGGTCGGGAAGTCGATCGCTGCGAAGTCGGTCGTCATGACGAGCTCGAAGTTGCGGGCCTCGCTCACCTGGCCGGACACGTCGCCGTACGCGTAGGCGCCGGTCGTGTCCAGGTAGTAGCGCCACGAGTCCGTGCCGCGCGAGCGGTACGAGACCTCGAACGGGAAGGACTTCCCGGGCTCCAGGTCCGCGGTGAAGCTGATGCGGCCCGCCTGGGTGTCGTATGAGATCTCCTTGCCCGCCTCGCCCGTGCACCTGAAGTCGTCGTACTGCGCGTCCGCGCTCGGGAACGTGAACACGACCCTCATGGAACGCGGCTCCTTGGTCGTGTTCGTGAACGCGTAGCCGCCCCTGAAGTCCACGGTGTACGTGTTGTACCAGTAGAGGCCCTTGCGCCTGGGCGTGTACCTGATGTCCGCCTGGATCTCCGACCTGTCGAGCGGGACCGCCACGTCCACCGCGGTCTCCACCTTCTTCTGCCTGGCAACGCAGTTCTGGCTCCCGTCCGGCAGGGTGCCGCTGCAGTCGGTGTAGGTCTCCAGGGACTCCTGCTTGACCGTGTAGGAGACGGCGGGCGCGGGCTGCCTCTGCTCCTTGCCCCAGAGCAGGAGGAGCTTCTCCTTGATCTCCTTGTCCCCCACGTTCGACCTGAAGAGCACGGTGGATGCGAGGACCACCCAGGCGATGGTGCAGGCCAGGAAGATGAGCACCAGGGCAACGATGCGCTTCGCCATCCAGCCTCCCGTGGCCGTGCCCGGTGTGCGGGCCGGCCGGACGATTCTAGCCGACACTCGCCACGGCAGTCCATTCCCGCGGGGGAGATGTCCGGAGCGCCTATTCTCCCAGGTCGGACAGGATGGCCCTCACGGTGGGGTTGTCTGGATCCTCCTTCTGGGCCTTCTTCGCGATGAGCAGGGCCCGCCTCGGATCCCCGGTGATTAGCAGCAGCCTGGCCTGCCGCACGTAGGACTCCACGACCGAGATGGGGCAGGGCCCGTCCAGGAGCGGCACCGCGCGCAGGGCCTGCTGGGCCAGATCGAACTCTCCCATCTTCTCGGCGACGTTGGCGAGCTCCGCGATGATGTCCCCGTTCTTGCGGTCGAACTTGAAGGCCTCGGCGAGGCCCTGGAGACGGCCCTTGTGGTCGCCGCGCGCACCCGCGATCCGGCTCTTCCTCTGCCAGAGGGTACCCACCTCCGGGACGCGCTTGACCGCTGCCAGCGTCTCGTCGATCGCGGTCGATGCGGCGTCGAGGTCCCCGAGCTCGATGCAGGCGTCCGCGAGGGCCGCGGCGGCCCTGATGCTGCCCGGGGTCAT
>CAZGVR010000439.1:3285-3584 GCA_964528945.1 uncultured Myxococcales bacterium | reverse complement strand
CCTGCAGGCTCGAACCAGGGTCGGGGAGATGGCGAACATCAACTGCCAGTTCTGCGGTCAGGAGCATCCGGAAGGGACCGAGACTTGCCCGGTGACCGGGTCCGAGATCACGCCCGCGCTCCAGCAGGTGGGCAAGATCATAGGCGGCAAGTACGAGCTCCTCAAGCTCCTCGGCGAGGGCGGCATGGGGGCCGTCTACGAGGCCAGGCACGTCGAGATCAGGCAGCACGTCGCGGTCAAGCTCCTCCACTTCCAGCTCGCGCGCGATCCCGAGCTCAGGCAGCGCTTCTTCAGGGAGG
>CAZGVR010000439.1:0-3275 GCA_964528945.1 uncultured Myxococcales bacterium | reverse complement strand
GAGGCCATGTCGGCCGGCGAGATCGGCCACGACAACATCATCCAGATGCACGACATCGGCCGCGACGTGACCGGGGCCATCTACCTGGTCATGGAGATGCTGAAGGGCGAGAGCCTGGCCGAGCGCGTCCGCCGCGAGGGCGCGATGCCCGTGCAGATCGCAGTGGACGTGATGCTCCAGACCCTGGACGCCCTGGACGCGTCCCACAGGAAGGGCATCGTCCACCGGGACATGAAGCCCGAGAACATCTTCCTGTGCCGGCTGGGCGGCCGCGACGACTACGTGAAGCTGCTCGACTTCGGCATTGCCAAGGTCAAGGAGCCGGCCGACGGCCAGAACCTCACACGGACCGGAACCATGATGGGCACTTCCTACTACATGGCGCCGGAGCAGATCTCGGGCGACCGCGAGGCGGATCACCGCATGGACATCTACGCCTGCGGAGTGATCCTGTACCAGATGCTGGTGGGCCACGTGCCCTTCGACGCGACCTCGGTCCACGGCATCATCTACAAGATCATGAACGAGGAGCCGCCGCCGCTCGGGACCCAGAGGTCCGACGTCCCGCTCGCGCTGGAGGACGTGGTTCGGCGCGCCATGGCCAGGAACCGCGATCACAGGTACCAGGCCGCGGCCGACTTCGCCATGGCCATACAGCAGTGGGGGTCGGGGCGCATAGTGTTCGGCCGCGGATCCATGACACCGGCCAAGCCCCTGACCGGGGCCATGGCCGCCGGCGCGGCAGGCGCCGCCCAGACGGTCACGCCCGTGCCATCGACCGTCACACCCGCGACCGGGACCGGCACGCCCGTGCCATCGGCACAGGCGACCGGAACCGGGACGCAGACGTCCGGGCCGGTCTTCGTGGCGGCGCAGCCGCAGGCCCCGGTGTACGTCGTTCCCCAGACCGGGATGCCTGCGCCATCCGTCAAGGCGGCGCCTCCAAACGCGGCGGCGCCTGCACCCAAGAAGCGCTCGGGGTTCCTCTGGGCCATCCTGGTGGTGCTGGGCCTGCTAGGCGTTGGAGGCGTGATCGTCCTCGCGATGGGACTCGTGGGTGGAGCGCTCATCTTCAAGGGGCAATCGGACGATCGCCACGGCAGCGCCGATGCCTCGGTGGCCGGCGATCCCGCGGGCCAGGGGCCGACCCTCTACAGGGTCAGGGTCAAGACCGTTCCGCCGGACGCCAAGATCTACGTCGGCGAGGAGTTCAAGGGAACGGCACCGCTCACCCTGGAGGTCCCGCTCGGCAAGGTGGCGGTCACGGCCAAGAGGGCGGGCTACCCGGTAACCACCGTGGCCTGCGACGTCGAGGACGTGAACCTGAACGAGTGCGAGGTCGACCTCTCCCCTGGCGCCGTGGCCGACGCAGCGGTGGCCGTGGACGCGGCCCAGGCGGATTCCGCGGCGCCGGTCGATGCACAGGTCGACCCTGCGGTGGATTCCGTGGCCGTCGATCCCGCGGCTGCCGGGGATGCCGCCGAGGCCGAGCCCGCGGCCCCGATCAAGAAGAAGCCGGTCAAGCCAAAGTGCGATCCCAAGAAGAACCCCAAGTGCATGTTCATCCAGAAGGGCAAGTGATCCTGGACGCAGTGGAGACCGCGACGCGCAGGCTCGAAGGCGCCCGGCTCCCATCCCCGAGAACGGACGCCCGGCTGCTCCTCGGTCACGTGCTCGGCATGACGAAGGAGGCGATAATCGCGCACGGGGCCGACGCGATCCCGCCCGCGGCGCTCGCCGCGTACGGGAGGCTCGTGGAGCGAAGGCTCGGGGGCGAGCCGGTCGCCTACCTGAGGGGGGTCAAGGAGTTCTGGTCGCTCCCGTTCATCGTGGACTCGAGGGTCCTCATACCGAGACCGGACACCGAGATCCTGGTCGACGCGTGCATCCGGGCGCTCGGGGGGGCCGCGGACGGCACCTGGGTGGCGGACGTGGGGACCGGGTGCGGCGCGGTCGCGGTCGCGATCGCGCACACGCTTCCGTGGGTCAGGGTCATCGCCACGGACACCAGCCAGGGGGCGCTCCTGCTCGCCAGGGCCAACGTGGGGCGGCACGGGCTCGGGCACAGGATCGCGCTCGCGAGGGCGGATCTCCTCTCGCCGGTCAGGACCGGCAGGGCGGCGCTGGGCTGCGTGGCAGCGAACCTGCCGTACGTGCCCGACGGCGAGATCGATGGCCTGGACGCAGGGGTCAGGGACCACGAGCCGCGAGAGGCGCTGGCGGGCGGCGAGGACGGCCTGGCCATGGTCCGGCGGCTGGCTTCCGCGGCTCCCGCGGCGATCCTGCCGGGCGGCACCCTCGCGCTCGAGATCGCGGACTCGCAGGCGGGCATCGTGGCTGCCATGCTCGATGCGGACCCTGCCTGGACCGGCGTGCGCATGGAGAGGGACATGGGCGGCCTCAAGCGCGTGGTCGTGGCCAGGAGGGCGGGGACTTGAGGCGGGTCGGTCTCCTGGCCGCCGCTCTCGCGGTGCTGGCCCTTCCCCTGCCGGCCGCCGCGGTCGAGGAGCCATTCGAGCTGCCCATCCCGGTGAAGCTGCCTCAACCGCCGCACCCCAAGGTGCAGTGGACCCTGGCCCTGGACGTGGGAGGCGGGCTCGCGACCCGCGAGGACGATCCTCGCAAGCTCGCGGGGGTGTTCCAGATGTCGGTGCACTCGCTCGTGCTGTTCGGGCGGGACAAGGCGGAGGGGCTCGCTGGCGGCCTCTGCTTCGACACCGGGACCTGGAACGGCGACTCGTTCGTGACCGGGATGGGGGCCGCTCTCCTGATCCCGTTCGGAGGGTACAGGCCGCTCGTGATCGAGGCCTGGCCGTACTACCTCTACTACGGGAAGGGGAGCTCCTTCGGATACACGGTCAGGCTGTGGTGGGGGCTTCACGCCTTCAACTACCTGCGCTCGCACGTGACCACGTTCGGCTTCTACGTTCAGGCGAGCCGCAGCTACGGCGTGCGCGAGGCCGAGCGGTGGATCATCGTGATCGGGGCCGAGATGAGCCTGTTCGTCCCGTTCCTCCCCCTCATCGGGCTGGGCAGCGTGGCGCTGAAGTAGCAGGGCCGTCGCAGCCGGATTTTTGACGCTGCCGGGCCCGATCGCCATATTCATGGGATCGGGGGTCCGGAGAACCCGTCATGAAGGATCGCATCGGCTTGAGGAGAGAGGACAAGTCGCGCTGGGAGAGGCGCGTCCCGCTGGTCCCGTGGGACGTGGGCAGCATGGTGCGGCAGGAGCGGCTCCTGTTCGTCGTCGGCCGCCGCACCAGCCAGGTCCACCG
>CAZGVR010000438.1:0-3598 GCA_964528945.1 uncultured Myxococcales bacterium | reverse complement strand
CTCGATCCTGCCGTCGCGGTACCTGATCGCGAGCGGCTCGCCGGGCCGGAGCCCGGCCTCTCCCCTTATGGCCTTGGGCACGACTATGCGCCCAGAGCCGTCCATGGTAATTGTAGTGGCATCATTCATGGTATCAATATTACCATGAATGGTACCATCAGGCAAGGGGCGGGACCTTTCATCTCGCCTGGTTGCCTCGAAGTCCGTGACGTGCTGGAATAGCGAGCATGCGCATGCACGGGTTGTGTCCTTTCGCACTCATGGTCGCCGCGCTGGCGGTCGCGCAGGCAGGCTGCGGGCGGCCTCGCTGCGATGCGTTCGGGAAGAGGATGAGCGAGTGCCTCGGCATGCCCGAGGCGCAAGGGCGGTCGTCGTGCGACGACCTGGCCAGGAAGACGCCTGGATGGCGGCCGAACCGCTGCCTCTCCGAGGACTCCTGCGACGGCTTCATGGAATGCATTACCGAGTCCGTCAAGGCCCGGAAGCCTCTAGCGGACCCCGGAACCGGCTCTACCACCCCTCCGATCACGCCCGTGAAGGCGCCCGTTCCGGCAACCATCGTCCCGATCCTTCCGGCGAGGGCGACGACGATGAAGGATCTCCTCGATGGCGAGCGGCCCGCGGACGGCACAACCCTCGAGTTCGAGGGAGTCGTGCTGTTCGACACGGTCCACAGGTTCTCGCAGACCGGGAAGGACGATCGCTACTTCGTCCTGGCCGTGGCGCAGGACTCCGCCTATCTGGCGCGGGTTGCCGAGCTGAAGGCCAGGATGGGGGAGATCACCGAGGACGTGGCACGGCTCCCCAAGCTCGTGAAGAAGGAGAAGGAGTTCAACGAGGTATTGGACCGGTTCAACGGCTTTGCAGATGAGGTCGAAGGCCTTCGGCCGGACCTCTCCGGGGCAGTGGCCATCGAGCTGGCCGGGTTCGAGTCCGTGAGCGGAAGGCATGACTGGAAGACGATCTGGGAGCAATCCGACAGCCCCGCCATGCCGATGTGGCTGGGCTTGCCCGATGTGCCTTTCCAACTGCCGCCCATGCCCGACTTCCCCACGATAGAGGGGGCCGAGGCCAGGATGGACGCGCTCGAGGCCTCGGATCCCCCCGACCTCTCGGCCGAGCTTCCGAATCTTGGGCTGATCTTCGTGAGCTCCTTCGACGGCCCAGGGGTGAGGAAGTACAACAAGCTCGTGCGCCGCTTCAACGCCGAGGTCCTTCGGCGGCGCGCGTACCAGTCCCTCGTCCTCGCCGAGGAACTGATGATCCTCGGCCTGGCGCTCGACGGTACGCTCGGGGGGGACAGGATCACCGTGACCGCCTACGTGGCGCCGGAGCCTGATTTCGGCGGAAAGGCGCTGTTCGAGGGACCCGGCAAGGGGCCTGCCTTCTTCCTCGTCGAGCACCCTCCTGCCGGGAAGAACATCGCGAGCGCGCACTACGCGAAGACATCGGTCCTGCTCTCCACCTACCCGACCGGAGTGGCGGTGTACGTCGACGGGACTGCGGCCTGCACCACGCCGTGCGTGCTGCCTCAGCTCGACGTCGGCAGGAAGCTCGTGATCACCGGCGAGGCCAAGATGTACCAGCCCATGAAGGCCGTTCTGGTCGTCGAGCCCGAGCCCTCGGGGTTCAAGAAGTTCAAGCACCTCTTCGCGAAGTGACCGGGGCCCGAGAGGACCGCCCGTCTACCGCGGGAACACCTTGACGGGCGAGGCCGGGTCGGCGAGGTCCAGGATCAGGATGCCGCCGTCGTCGTTCCCCAGGAATGCGACGGTGCCTGCGACGGCCACGCGGTTGAGCGCGCGCTCCGGATCGAACTTCCCCAGGAGGCGCGGCGAGGCCGGGTCGGCGATGTCCACGACCGCCAGTCCGGAGTCGCCCATGCACAGGTAGGCCCTGCCGCCGTCCACGGCAATGCCGCGGCTCATGTCCGATGCGTCCAGGTCGAGGCGGCCGATCTCCCTCGGGGCCGAGGGAACGGCGAGGTCCACGCCGAGCAGGTCCATGGGCCCGTCCGCGATCCAGGCAATGCTGCCCGCCATGGCGATCGCCCTGGCCTCGCCGCCCGAGTCGAGCGCGGCCAGGATGCGCGGCTCGCCCCTCGCAGGGAACTCGACCACGACCAGGCCGGCCAGGCCGGCCGCGGCCGCCACGAGCACGCTGCCCTGCTTTCCGGCACCGCCTGCGATCACGGCCAGGTCCCTGACGTACCCGTCGATGGGCATGGCCCTCACGACCCGTGGATGCGCCGGATCCGCGAGGTCGGCCTCGGCCACGCCGCTCGATCCGCACGCCACGTAGGCCCTGCCAGCGGACGCCTCGCGCAGGGCCCAGGCGGCGTTGCAGCCGCCCGCGGACGACCACTTCCCGTCCGAGATCAGCGTGAACCCCCCCTCGCCGGTCAAGGGCACGTCCGCGATCACGACGCCGCTAGGCCCTGTCGATGCGGCCACGAGCCTCGTGCCCGGAGAGGGCGGTCCGCCGCCCCCCCCGTGCATGGGGCCCAGGGCGGCGCCGATACCGGCAGTTGGCCCTCCCTCCACATCGAGCAGCGTGACGCTCGACACGCTGCCCGGAAGGACCAGGTGGGCCACGTGCCTCGGGGCCGAGCGGTCCTCGACGTCCCATGCGACCAGGCCGCCCTCGGTCCCGGCGAGGGCCGTGTCCTTGGCGAGCGCGATCGCGTAGGTCCGCTTCCAGAGCGCCTCGGCCGGATCCACGGGCGCGGACGCGGCTTGCGAGCCCGCGCCATCAGCCGGCGGAGAGCCCGTGTCCTCGGTCGCGGGCATGGGCGGCTGCCTGCACGAGGCCAGCACGGGCGCGAGCCACGCGATCAGGATCGCCATGGATGCCCTGGAACGCGCTGCGCGGGTCATGGCAGGTCCTCCCCCGAGTGGTAGCGGACCATCCGGTCGATGGCGGCGGCGCACACCTTGCAGAAGCCCACCAGCCCCTTGTGGAACATCTTGCAGTCCGCCTGCGGCCTGAAGAGACCCTTCGCCTTGTAGCCAGCGCCCTCGAACGCACCCACCACGCCCGCGTACTTCTTCTCCTCCGGCGTGGGAACCGGGGTAGAGGCGTCGATCATCGCGTTCCACTTGGCCGACCCGCGACCGCCGCCCACGAGCGCGGTCAGGTTGGGCTCCCAGGGCTCGTACCCGGGCGGGTACATGAGGTCCTCGTCCGTGGTGATGGCTGACGAGTAGTACTCGTCGCCCAGGCCTGCCATGGAATGGCCGAACTCGTGGAGCATCACGTAGTCGTCGTACTCGTTGTCCGAGGGGAAGACCGCCCACTGGTTGAACACGCCACCGCCGCCGTAGCGCCCCGTGTTCACCATCACGAGGATGACGTCGTACGGCGCGCGAGCCGCGATCTGCCGGAGCGTCTTCGTGTGCAGGACCGTGAGGTATCTCGGCGAGTCGAACGTGTTGAACGACGATCCCAGGATGGTGTCGTGGAAGATGCCTTTGCGCGGCTCGGTCGGCCCTGACTGGGCCGACAGGGCCTCGATGCCCCTCACGTGCATCCTGTCGCGCACGGAGATCCACGGCTCGCTCCCCACCAGGATCCCGGAGAAGCGCACCAGGTCCGCGCG
>CAZGVR010000437.1:0-3600 GCA_964528945.1 uncultured Myxococcales bacterium | reverse complement strand
GGCGAGGAGCTGGGTCATTTCGATCTGGGCTCGAGCGCGGTGCTCGTGTGGTCGGGCGGTGCGGCAAGGAGCACCATCCTGGCCTCGGACGGACCGGTCAAGATGGGCGCGCCGGTGGTATCCCTGGGATCGAGGAGGGTAGATGCCTGACCGGGACGAACCGGCCGCTCCCGGGATGCCGGACGGAGGGGCCATCCCCCCTGTCGAGAATGTCGACGAGCCTGGCCAGGCCGTCGCTCCTGCCAAGAGGAAGCGTTCCGATACACTCAACGATCTGCCTGCCAAGCCCGCGACCAGGACCGGCAGCGAATCCGGGATCATCTCCGGCAGGATCAAGGTGATCGGGGACGCCAGGCCCGTTGCCGAGTCAATCGTGCCGAAGAGCGCCGAGCGGGAGCCCGGCGACACGTACGAGGACATGCAGCCATCGCCGCAGGGCGGGACCGATGTCGAGGAGCTGGAGATCGAGCCTATACCCGAGCCAGAGCCGGAGCCGGAGCCGGAGGAGCGCATCTCCGAGCCCGAGCCCATACCGGAAATCGAGGCAACTGCCGAGCCCGAGCCCATCACCGAGATCGAGCCTACGGCAGAGCCAGAGCCGTCGCCCGAGCCTGAGCCCATCCTGCCGGGCGGGAAGCGAAGGCCCAGCACCTCGCCGCCGCCTGCACCCAAGCGTCCTGATTCACTTCCTCCGCCTCCCGCGCCGGCCGCAGCCTCTCCGCAGCCACCACCACCACCACCGCCGCCTGCTGCCGCAGCCTCTCCGCAGCCACCACCACCACCGCCGCCCGTGAAGGCCGCCGACAGGGCGGAGAGGATGGAGGTGAGGAGCGACCAGGCTCCTGCAGTGCTGTCGATCCCCGAGGACGATGTCCCGCGCGACTACAAGGTGAAGCTCCAGCGCGAGGCCATGGAGGCCGCGGCCGAGATCATCCCGCCGGAGTTCATGTCCGAGGTCGATTCCCTGGAGCCGGAGAAGCCCAGGCCGCGTCCCAAGCGCCCGGTCAAGCCGAAGCGGTGGTACGAGGAGATCTTCGGCGACGACTGGCTGAGGAACCAGCCCAAGCTCACCGCGTTCCAGGTCCGCAGGGAGATCGAGTTCGTGGAGAAGGGCCTGGGGCTCCAGCCCGGCACCATGCTGCTGGACCTCGCCTGCGGCACCGGGCTCCACGCCATCGGCCTGGCCAAGCGCGGTTACCAGGTCGTGGGGCTGGATCTCTCGGTGGCGATGCTCGCGATCGCCGGCGAGGAGGCGCAGGCGCAGGATCTCAAGATCAACTTCCTGCACGGAGACATGCGCGACCTGCAGTTCGGCCCGACCTTCGACGGCGTGTACTGCGTCGGCTCGAGCTTCGGCTTCTTCAACGAGGAGAACAACGTCAAGGTGCTCGAGGGGGTCCACAGGGCGCTCAAGCCCGGCGGCATCTTCCTCGTCGAGGTCGTGAACCGCGATTACGCGCTGAGGAACCAGCCCAACCTCCTGTGGTACGAGGGCGACGGCCACATCTGCATGGAGGAGACGTCCTTCGACTTCATCAGCAGCCGCCTGGGCGTGAAGGGAACGATGCTCCTCGACGAGGGCGGCAAGCGCGTGTTCGACTACTCGATAAGGGTCTACTCCCTGCACGAGCTGGGCATGATGCTCCACAACGCGGGATTCAGCGTGCACCGCGTCGGCGGACACAGGGCCGAGCCGGGCAGGTTCCTCGGCGAGGACTCGCCTCGCATAATCATAGCTGCCCAGAAGCTATCTGAGGAGGGCTGAGGAACATGCCAGCCCCGGCCGACCTCGCCACCCGGCCCGTGGTGCTCATAATCGCGCTCGCGCTCTTCACGCTCCTGCCCTTCGTGCTCATGCTCACGACCTCCTACGTGAAGTTCGTCGTGGTCTTCCACATCCTGAGGAACGCCATAGGAGCACAGACCGTCCCGCCGGGATCCGTGATCGCCGGCCTCTCCCTGATCCTGACCGTCTACGTCATGTCCCCGACGATCGAGGAGTGCAGGAAGCGCGCGGAGCCCCAGATCCTGGCGACGAGCGAGGCGGACCTGCTCAGCAGGGAGAGCGCCGATCTCCTCGTAGCGGCAGTGGACGCGGTAAAGGAGCCGCTGCGCGGCTTCCTTGCCAGGAACTCGGCCAAGGGGAACATCGACATGTTCCTCGACCTGGCAAGGCATCGCGCCGCAGGAGCCGCTGGCACCGAGGCGCCGCGGCCCGACGGCCTCGTCGTCCTGGTCCCGGCCTTCGTCGTGACCGAGCTGACCGAGGCGTTCCTCATAGGGTTCGTCCTCTTCCTTCCGTTCCTGGTGATCGAGCTGACGGTCTCGAACGTGCTGCTCGCGCTCGGCATGCACATGCTCTCGCCCACCCAGATCGCCCTGCCCTTCAAGCTCCTCCTCTTCGTGGCGGTCGGCGGATGGCAGCTTCTTGCCCAGGGACTGGTTATGGGGTACGCGTGACCATGACGCCATCCCACCGCGGGGAGACGTCGCAGGATCAGAGGCCGGGCTCGGGACCCGGGCCCTTCCACACCACCTCTATCTCGCCGATCACGTGCCTGTCGTGGCCGTCGTGGAGGGCCGGATCGTCGAAGGGCACGCGGTCCTGGTCCTTGTACAGGCCGGCCGAGAGCCCGTAGGTCCCGAGAGGGATCCCGTAGTCCACGCAGACCGAGAAGGTGTCCTCGACCAGCCTTCCGGGGACCCAGGCGTCGGTCCCGTAGAAGCCCTCGCCGGTCACGTGGTTCCCGTTGAACCGCTTCACCTCACCCTCCAGCGGTCGCTCGCCGTGGAGGAAGACGAGGTAGCGCTCCTTCACGTCGGAGAGGGCGCGCCACCAGAGCGTGACCATGAAGCTGCCTCCCAGCTCGACCTCGCCGGCATCCACCCTGTACCCGGCCAGCTCCATGGCTCCCCTGCCCAGGGTCGCGTGGACCGGGGTCGCGCCGGCCGGGAGCGCTTCCACGTACGGCTCGGGCGGCCGCGGATCCATGGCCGGCCCGTCCCACACGGACATGACGTAGCGCATGTCGTGAGGATTGAGCCTGGTGAGCGGCCTCCCGCGCAGGCGTACGACCTCCTGGTCGAGCTGCAGGAACCTCTCCCTCGTCGTGATCCGGAAGAGTCGCCCCCCCTTGGAGGCGAGCCCCCTGACCTCGTCCAGGCGGCTGACCTTCTTGATGGTGTCGCGCGACTGGTATATCTCCCCCCGCCAGTTCATCTTCCAGTTGTAGAACCGATCGCCGGGCTCCTTCTTCCGCGAGTTCCAGACGGCGAAGCTCTCGCCCTGGCCGATGTCCAGGGAGATGCGCGGCATCATGAGGTGCTCGATGGCGAGGGCCAGGGCGAGACCGGAGACGAGCATGGACGCGGCGCCCACGGCCCGCACAGAGACGGCCCGTCCCGCGGCCAGCACCGTGGCGCCCAGGATCGCGAGGGCGGCGGCCGCCGCGCAGATCCACCCCATGCCGGTCGCCTCGGGCAGCGGGCGCTCGTACGCGTACGTGAAGAGCCGCGCCAGGTGGTTCGAATCCAGGAGCAGGTCCCGGACCACGAGCAGGAGAAGGGCCGTGCCGCACGCGAGGAGGACCTTCTCCGCGC
>CAZGVR010000436.1:0-3602 GCA_964528945.1 uncultured Myxococcales bacterium | reverse complement strand
TCCATCGCGGCCGAGGACGCGCACATGTCGGCCGCACTGGCAGGCCTCGGCTGGCAGCCCGGCAGGCCGCCGGTCGAGGCGCCGCCCGATCTCGGCGATTGCAGGATCGCGAAGGAGGGTGACGAGATCGACCTGGGCGGCATGGTGCTTCGCTTCCTTGTGGTCAGGGGCCACGCGCCGGGCGGGCTCGCGGTCCACGTCCCGTCGACAGGCGCGCTCCTGCCCTCGGACAGCCTGGGGTTCAGGTACACTGGCGGCACGTTCTTCCCGCTGTTCTTCACCGGGTACGAGGACTACATGGAGGCCCTCGGCCGCCTGGAGAGGCTGGGAGCGTCCATGCTCGGCCTGCCCCACCAGGGTCCGCGCGCGGGCGACGACGTGGAGCACGACTTCGCGCTGGCAAAAAGGACCGCGCTGGACGTGCGCGTGCGGACAAGGAGCGACCCGCGCGACGACGACCTGGTCGCCGGGGAGCTCTCTGCCGGTTACTACCGCGAGGACCTCACGCTCTACTCGGAGGAGAACAGCAGGACCTGCTGCAGGCTGCTCGTACGCCGCGCACGGGTGTGAAGCCGGGTCAGGCGACCGCGGCGCGAGTCCAGGGATTGACACCGAAACGCCGGCTCCTTAATCACGGCGCCCCCGTCCATGGAGGACGCCGGGAGAAGAGGAGATCCAGGTGAAGGACATTGCAGTATCGATGGTGCTCTGTGGACTGCTGATCGTGGGCACTGCCCGCTGCGGAGGCGGCAACGGCGGCTCGGACGGAGACACGGGCACGGACACCACGGCCGACACGGTCGCGGACTCGACGCCGGACTCGACGCCCGACACGGCAGAGGACACCGCGGACGTCATGGAAGAGGACACGATCGCGGACACCGGATCCGAGGACGTCGCGGGCGACGAGTCGCCTGCGAGCTTCACGATCTGCGACCCGGCAGGCACCTGCAACGGCCAGACCTACGCGGACTGGACCGTCGCGTTCTGGAACTGGGCCGTCTCCATCCCGGCCGCAACGACCGTCTTCCAGGATGGCGCGTGCGACCAGAACCAGACGGCAGGCTCGGTGTTCTTCCTCGCCGGGAACTGGGGCGGCACGTCCACGAGGACCTGCACCGTGCCAGCGGGCACGTCCATCTTCTTCCCGATCGACAACGTCATGGCGTACCCGTGCCCCGAGGTCTTCGGCTCCACTGATTGCGATCTCGTCGGCGATACCAACCTCCTGGGGGCCGTTGACGGGATGATGGGAACGCCCATGGACCTGACGCTCGAGATCGACGGCGTGGCCGTGGACCCGCTCGACTCCTACCTCGTGGACTCCATCGCGTTCGACCTGATCTACTCGGGCACGGACCCGAGCATCTACTTCTTCCCGGCCGACGCCATGGGCCCGGGCGTGCCTGCGGCCGACACCGAGTGCACGGATCCGTGGACGGCGGGCAACGAGTGCAGCGCGCCTGTCGGCAACCGCAGGTCCGCGACCGGAGGCTACTGGATCATGGTCGACTTCGCCGAGGCGGGCGCCCACACGATCCACCTCACGGGCGTGGTCAACCCGTCGTCCCCCTACTTCGAGACCGACGTGACCTACGATCTGACGATCGAGTAGGCCACCCGGGTCCCTACCAGCTTCCGGCAACCAGTCCAGCCCGCGGCCTCAGCGGCCAACGCGGTCCAGCTTCCTGCGGGTCTCCGCGAGATCGGCCCTCTTCTGCTCGATAATGCCTCCCATGACACGCGCCATGCTCTCGCGGGTCCGGTCGGGCGCATCGACGCCTCCGGTCTCCCGAAGCCGCCGCTCGGTATCCTCCACCTCGCGGACGAGGGTTGCCTCGCGCGTCTTGTAGAGGCTCCGGATCTCGTAGCGCGAGAGGCCCAGGAGGACCTCGACCTCGGCCTCCAGCTGCCCGCAGCGCGCATCGAGGACCGCGATCTTCGCGCTCGCACCCGCGACCGGCGCGACCAGGGCCGTCCTCGCGGCCTCGGCCTCGACCGCGGCCACCATGCGGCCCTGCGAGAGCTCGGCCTCCTTCATGGCGAGCTTCTGCACGGTCTCGGTCTCGCGCATCCTGTGCTCCATCTCGGCGGTCATCCTCGCCATCTCGAGCTCGCGGGCGTGCCGCGCCTCGAGGCCACGCTTCTCCGCCTCCCACGCGCTGCGCGCGGACTCGATCCTGGATTCCGCCGTCGCCTCGAGCGTCTCGATCCTCGCCCTCAGCTCCTCGATGGTGTCCCTGTCGCCCATGCCCCGTTTGTCGCGCCTGCGGCAGACGAATGCAAGCCACGTGCGGAGCGCCCGAGGCCGCGCCCTTCACCCCCTGATGAAAGGGGACGCGAGCCTGGCGATGCCCCAGAGCAGGGCCGAGGCCACGGTCGCGATGAGCGCGTACGTGCGCCAGTGCTTCATGGTGGCGGGCTCGCCGTCCTTGGTGAGCCCGTGGAGCCACCTCACGTCCGCGAAGCGCACGGCGACGAGCGAGAGCGCGACCGCGACGTAGGCGGCGTCGTATGCGGAGAAGCCCTCCTGCTGGGCGAGGAGCAGGGCCGCTCCCATCAGGATCACGTTCCCGAGGCCCATCCAGTAGAGCCTCGCGGCAAGGGCCGAGAGCCCGGGCGTGGATCCTTGCGCAGCACCGGTCGTTTCCTGCTGCGATGGTTTCGAGATGTCGGTAGTTGGCCGATCGACGGATGTCTTCATGGCGTCCTCCGGAGCACTGGTTGCTCCGGATGGCGGCCCGACCATCCGATCAGCCTACGGCGCCACTATTGCCGCCGCACCCTTGTGTCGTGTTTTGTGGTCTCTGTTGATTGAACTATAACACGGCATCGCGACTTGACAACCCCGCCCTGGATGCCGGGCCTTGCCCGGTGTACATTCCGCGCAGGATGGGCGACCGGGGTTGCACGGCCGCCCGGGAGGGGAGAGCTATGGACGCAATTCGTGCCGCGGCGCTCGCGATCGCCGCGATCCTGTCGGTTGCCGGATGCTCCCCGGACGACGGGTGGAGCGCGGACGGCGGCGCTGACGCGGACCCGGACGGCTGGGACGCGGCGGACACGGCCGGCGACGGTGCCGACGCCGCGGACGATGCCGCAGGCGATCTTGCCGACGCGGATTCGGGCGCGGACGCGGAGGAGTGCCGGACGCCCACGCTCGCGACCGACCTGACGATCGATCCCTACTACGCGGACTCGTACGTGGCGTACGATCTGGGGTCCATCCCGGGCATGCCTGCGGACAAGTACGGCGGCCTCATCCTTCTCGACGGCGACACGGACACGCTGCTCATAGGCGGGCACGCGAACTACGACGACTCCTGGATCTACGCGGTTCCGCTGGACAGGTCCTGCGGCCACATCGTGGGGTTCGCGGGCCCGGCCGAGCCGTACTCGGCATCGCCCTACATCGACGGCAGCATCGTGTACGCGCCCGGCCCGATCATCCTGTTCACGGGCTACCCGGTCAACACGCTGGGCGAGATTCGGCCGGTTGCCGGGGAAGTACCAGCCTTCCTGCAGGATGTGTTTGACCGTCAGCGACTTGCCGGTCTCCAGCGGGAACAGCGACCCCTTGGCGCTCTCGAAGCGCCCGATCC
>CAZGVR010000435.1:0-3613 GCA_964528945.1 uncultured Myxococcales bacterium | reverse complement strand
CGAGATCCGGGCCAAGGGGTACGAGAGCCGGTACAAGCACGTGGAGATCCCGGGCGGCCAGGAAATCTCGTTCGATGTCGACCTGAAGGCCGAGGACGAGGGCGAGCCTGCCGCGGCCGCCGGGGAAGGGCCGGCTCCCGGGCCCGATGCAGGTGCCCAGGCCGGCCCGGGGCAGGCCGGAGCCGGAACCGCTCCGACCGAGCACCCGGGCAAGGATAAGCCCGGGCCCCTGAAGGCGGGCTTCTATGCGACGCTCGGGCTCACGCTCGCCTCGGGCGCGGCGGCCGCCGCGCTGGGGGTCGTGTTCCTGGACAGGCGCAAGCACTACCTGGACGAGATGAGCTGGGACGGCCCGGACGGCTCCTGGCTCGAGTACAAGAACGGCCTCGAGGGCATGGCTCTGGGTGCCGACGTCATGTTCGGCCTGACCGGCGCGCTGGGCATCACGGCCATCGTCCTCGGCGTGCTCGCGTTCCGCGAGAAGAGCGGCGAGGCCGGGAAGGCCGGGGAATCGGCCTTGCAGGGCCGGATCGTGCTCGGTGTCCAGGCCGGTCCCGTCCAGGGGCTCGTGCTCGCGGGTGTGTTCTAGATGCGCCGGGCCGCGCATGCGGTGCTCGCGACGTTGGCAGCCTTTCAGCTCGGTTGCTCGCTCATGATCCCGCCGGACAAGCGGCCCGACGACTCGGGCACGGATCCCGACTCCGCGGACGCGGCCGACTCGACGGACGCTCCCGACGTGGACGTGCCGGACGATCCCGGCGATCCCGGGTCCGACGGGGAGCCCGATCCCTGCGCCCTGGCCGCGGCCCTCCACGAGCCGTTCGGGTGCGAGTTCTGGGCAGTGCCGCTGCCCATGGTCGACCTCGACCAGACGATCTTCGGCTTCGGCGTCATCCTGTACAACCCGGACGGCGGAGGACCGGCAACGGTGTCCATCTCGAGGGCCGGCACGCCCGTGACCGAGACCACGGTCGCGCCCGAGGATGTGCTCGTCGAGGAGCTGGACCTCATCGAGACGCCCGAGCTGTCGGACGACACCTGGTCCTCGTATAGGACGCCGGACGGCGCATACCATGTGATCTCGGACAGGCCGATCCTCGCGCACCAGTACGGCCCCCTGTACCACCACGAGTCACCGGATGACTCGGGAACGGTCGGCAGCACGCTGCTCGTCCCGGCCCACGCGCTCGGCCAGCGATACATGGTCATTGGCCTTCCGCCCATCTCCGTGCACATCGTGGGCGACTCCAGCGTGGAGAAGCGGGCGAGCTACGTTTCCATCGTGGCCACCGCTCCTGCCACCACCCTGAGCATCACCCTGTCGGCTTTTACGGAAGGTAGTGCCGGCTTGAATCCCGGCATCCCGGGCGAGGTGCTCGACATCGGCCTCGGCGACGGCGAGGTCCTTAACCTGGCCGCCGCGATGCCGCCCGACTGCGACAGCGCCCAGCCCGGATACGTGACGCACACCGGGCCCTCGGGCGAGGAGTGGTTCTGCAGGGATCCCGGGCTGGACTTGACGGGCACGCGGATCGTGGCAGACCGGCCCGTTGCCGTGTTCACCGGGTCGACCGCAGCCCTGGTCCCGTACGACTCCTGGAACATGGATCACGTGGCAGAGCAGCTTCCTCCTGTCGAGGCCCTGGGCTCGACCTTCGTGATCGCGCCCATCTCGGATCCGGACCCGGGCGGGATCCCTGCCATGGTCAAGGTGGTGGCGATACAGGACGGCACCTCGGTCGACGTGACTCCAGTGCCGACCGGGCTAACGGTACCGCTGGACATCGACATGGGCGATTTCGCCGAGTTCATGATCGAGGACGCGACCTCTATCACCGCGAGCAACGCGATCGTGGTCGCGCAGTACATGGTGGGCCGGGAATACGGCGGGACCGGCAGGACGACCGGGGATCCGGCCATGGTGATCCTGACGCCCGTCGAGCAGTGGACCAGCCTGTACGGGGTCGCCCTGCCCTCGACGTGGACGGATCCCGGGACCGGCGAGGCGTTCGCGCTGATCGCGAAGCCCCTGACCGCGGAGGTGACCCTGGACGCCGACACCATCTCCGGATGGATCGGCCCGGTCGGATCGTACAACCTGACCACGGTCCACCTGAGCACGCCGGGGTTGCACGTCCTGCAGGGGGACGCGTCGTTCGGCGCGGTCGTTTACGTGCTCGGCCCGGAAGTGGGCGCGGCCCACGCGGCCGGCGCGTACTTCGCCCCCATCGCCACCGCCTCCTGGTGATCCCGCCTCCACGGCCGAACGCCTCGCTGACGGAAACTCCGACCGCCCATGGGCCGATATCACGATCGTGGAGTTGAACGCCGACCGGGCATGTGGTACCGTCGTGGTAGCTACGGTAGCTACTTGTGGACGGAGGCGGCCCGCCATGGTCACGGTCGGCGTGAAGGACCTCAAGAACAGGCTCAGCCACTACCTGAGGCTCGTCCGGAGCGGCGAGCTGGTCGTGGTCACGGATCGCGGCCGCCCCATCGCCGAGCTCGGAGGTCCGGGCCGGGTTGCTTCGCCAGGCGACACGGACTCCAGGTTGCTCCTCCTCGCCTCGCGGGGGATCGTCACGCTCCCGGACAGGCGCGGCCCCAGGAGGTTCAGGCCCATCCGCTATTCGGGACCGCCCATGGCCGATGCCCTGGCCGAGGACCGGGAGGATCGGTTCTGAAGGCGTACGTGGATGCAAGCGCGATCCTGAAGCTCTTCGTGGAGGAGCCGGGATCGCGGGCAATGCTCCGGATGTTCCGGAGGCCCCACCTGCAGGCGGTCACGTCGCAGCTGGGAATCGTCGAAACCGAGGCTGCGCTGGTCAGGCGCGCGCGGGAAGAGCACCTGTCCGAAAGGGACTTGAGGCGGGCGATCGCCGACATCGACGCCGGGATCGAGGGACTGGCGGTCGCGGATCTGACCCCGGCCGTCTCGTCCCTGGTCCCCGACCTTCTGTCGAGGCAGCGCCTGAGAGGCTCCGACTGCGTGCACCTCGCGACCGCCGTCCTCGTGTCCGGGGACGACCGCGGTGATTGGATGTTCGTCTGCGCGGACGCAAGGCTGCTCGCGGCCGCCCGGGCCGAGGGATTCCCCGGCCTCGACCCCTCCGCCTGACTCCGAATGAATGCTATAGTGAGCAATCATCCGGTCGAGGGGTGCCATGCAGAAATACATCGCAACGGGAATTGCGGCTTGTGCGGCGATCGTGATCGTTTCGGCGTGCGCCACGGAATTCAGCACGCCCGGCGACTCCACGACCGACGGCACCGACACGCCCGGCGACACCTCGGGCGACACCGCCCACGACACCGACGTGGTCACGGACGGGACTGACACGGGCGATCCGATCGTGGACCCCACTTCCTGCACCAGTGACGAGGACTGCGGAAACGGCGTGTTCTGCGACGGCGAGGAGTCGTGCGTCGAGGGCTTCTGCGTCATGGGCATGCCGCCCGCGTGCGAGGACGGCTGGCCCTGCACCATGGACGTGTGCGATCCCGACTCCGACGAGTGCAGGAACCCGACGCTCGACATGGACGGCGACGGGTTCGAGGCCGCGCTGGGCCCCGAGGGCGAGGACTGCGGCGGCACCGACTGCGACGACTGGAA
>CAZGVR010000434.1:0-3617 GCA_964528945.1 uncultured Myxococcales bacterium | reverse complement strand
CCATCTTCGGCAGGCTGCTCGAGCGCAAGACCCTCGAGCTGCAGGAGAGCGCGGTCGAGACCCACGGGGCCACCATCGACCTCTACCTGGGCGAGCAGCTCAGGGCGCTCCTCTTGATCGCGCACACCAACACGCTCGAGGAGCTCTCGGCGCCGGACGGCACTCGCAACGTCCTCGACGCTCTCAACCGGAGCCACGACGACGCGTTCGTGGATCTCGGGATCGTCGCCGAGAACGGCGACCACCTCGCCTACTCCGGACCCTACGACCTCGAGGGGAAGAACTACGCGAAGGCCGACTGGTTCAGGTCCGTAATGCTCGAGGGGTCGTGGGTGAGCGACGTCTTCCTGGGGTTCCGCGGCGTGCCGCACTGGATCATGGCCGTGAAGAGGACCGAGTCGGGGCGCTCCTGGGTCCTGCGCGCCACCATCAACAGCGACAAGTTCGACGCCTTCGTGAGACGCATCAGGGTCGGCGAGGGAGGCGATGCGTTCATCGTGAATCGCGACGGCGTGTACCAGACCCCGCCCAAGGTCGGTGCCGTGCTCGTGAAGTCCACGATCGAGAAGCCGGCGGTCCACCGCGGCGTGGGGCACACGCGCATCGACAAGGACGGCCGGACCATGCTCCGGACCACGACCTGGATCAACGGCGGGCGCTGGATGCTGGTCGTGGAGCAGGACTCGTCCGCGGTGCACGCCCCTGTGAGAAGGGCGATACTCTGGGGCGGCGTGGTCGTGGCCCTGTCCGTCGTCCTCATCGTCGTGGTCACGATGGTGTCGACCCGGCACCTCGTGGCGCGCATCAACCGCGCCGACGAGGCGCGGGAGCAGATGTCCCGCGATCTCATCAGGTCGGCCAAGCTGGCCTCGCTCGGAGAGCTCGCGACCGGCCTGGCGCACGAGATAAACAATCCCCTGGCCATCATCTCGACCGAGCAGACGAACATCTCGGACCTGATCGGCGAGATGGGAGGCCAGCCGCCCGGCGGCGGCGAGATCCTCGAGTCGGTGGAGCGCTGCCAGCGCCAGGTGAAGCGCTGCAGCGCCATCACCCAGAAGATGCTGCAGTTCGGCAGGCAGTCCGTGGCCACGCCCAGGCCCACGGAAGTCGGTCCCAGGCTGGAGGAGATCGTGAATCTCCTCAGGAAGCAGGCCCAGGTCAGCAACATCGACCTGACCCTCGACGTCGAGCCAGACCTGCCCGAGGCCGTGCTCGACTCCACGGAGCTCGAGCAGGTGATCGTCAACCTCATCAACAACTCCATGCAGGCGATCGAGGGGAGCGGCCGGATCACGGTCTCCGCGAGCCATGTGGGCCGGGAGGTCCTCGTCAGGGTGAAGGACACGGGCAAGGGGATCGCGCCCGCGGACATGGAGAGGATCTTCCAGCCGTTCTTCACGACCAAGCCGGTCGGCAAGGGCACGGGGCTGGGACTCTCGGTCTGTTACGGGATCGTCCATGGCTGGGGCGGGAAGATGGATGCCGAGAGCGAGCTCGGAGTCGGAACGGTGATGACCATCCGCCGCCCGGTGCACGTCGGTTCGCGGGCCGGGCGCGGACAGGGGAGGTGACGCCGTGACGCAGGCGAAAGGCGGGATCCGGTTGCTCCTCGTGGACGACGAGCAGGAGTTCCTGGAGTCCATGGCGGCCGTCCTCGGCAGGCGGGGCTTCGACATCGAGACTGCCCAGGACGGGTACGAGGCCCTCGAGATCCTCGAGAAGAAGCGCTTCGACGTGGGCGTGATCGACGTGAAGATGCCCGGGCTGGACGGGGTCGAGCTCTTCCGTGAGATCAAGCTGAGGCACAGCGGCATGCCAGTGATCCTGCTCACGGGCCACGGCACGCTCCAGCAGGCGTTCAACTCGTCGCGCGAGGGAGTGTTCGAGTACCTCACCAAGCCCTGCTCGGTCGGGGACCTGGTCCAGGTGGTCCGCCGTGCGGTCGAGGGCCGATCTCCGGACGAGGAGATGTCCCAGATCGACGTCAAGGAAGTGATCCGGGTCATGCTCGTGGACGACGAGACGGAGTTCGTGGACGGGCTCGCCAAGGTCCTTAACAGGCGCGGGATGAAGGTCACGACGGCCGCTGGTGGTGCCGACGCCCTGGAAAGGCTGAGGATCGCGCCCGTGGACGTCATGGTCTGCGACGTTCGCATGCCCGGGATGGACGGCCTCGAGGTACTGCGCAGGATGAAGAACGAGCAGCCTCTCACCGAGATCCTGCTCCTCACGGGCCATCCGTCCATCGGAAACGCCTTCGAGGGGATCCGCGACGGGGCGTTCGACTACCTCATGAAGCCGTACGAGATCGACGGCCTGGTGAAGAAGATACAGGCGGCCTACCTGCACCGCGAGGAAAGGGTCGCAAGCGAGAGGGACAGGGGGGCGCAGGAAGCGATCGAGAAGAAGCGGGGCGTGTAGTGCCCCGATCGTCCGGCGCACAAGCGCGCCGAGGAGGAGAGAGATGACAGGGGAAAGCATGAAAGAGAGCCAGGGCACGGGCGGTTCCGGGGCCGGTTCGCCGCCTTCGGCCGGGCCGTCGCGCGCGCGCGGGGTCGTGAAGTTCGTCTTCTGGACCCTGATGTCGGCAGGCGTGTTCGGCCTGATGGGCTACTGGCACGCGACGGGCCGGCTCTCGGCCTGGTACTACTACTCGGCCGGCGAGGACGGGTACGCGGTCGACGCCGACGCGTTCCGCGAGGCCACTCCGGAGTCGCCCGCCTTCCTCGAGATCGCGGATCGCGGCAGCATCGAGGGCCTGGTCGCGGTCCCGGTGAAGAAGGGGGACAGGCTCCCAGAGAACGCGAACGGCGTCATCACCGGCAAGGTGATCGAGGAGGCCAAGCGGGCGTCGCTCGAGGCAGGCAGGCTCAAGGTCACGGTTCCCTGGAAGATCGAGCAGGCCAAGGGCTTCAAGTTCAAGGACACGTTCAAGCACAAGGGCATCAAGACCTGGCCGTGGGGCGCGGTGATCAACGTCCTCGTCGTGATCGGGCTCGGCGTGTTCCTCGGCATGATGGCCGAGGGCTTCACCGACGCGCTCGGCATCAAGCTAGAGAAGATCAAGCACTTCGAAGGCGGACACTAGGAGGTTGCCATGTTCGACTTTCCAGTTGCAGGCATAGAGGCCCCGATCGCGCTCCTCGTGCTCGTGGGGTTCACCGTGGGCATAGTGGGAGGGTTCATCGGCGTGGGCGGGGGGTACATGGTGACCCCGGCGCTCATCGTCTTCGGCTTCCCGGGGTACATGGCCTCGGGCATCGACATGACGCACATCGCCGGGAAGGGCGTGGTCGCCACGCTCCGGCACAGGCAGCTCGGCAGCATCGACTGGACCATGGCGCTCTCCATGGTAGCTGGCACGATGCTCGGGGTCGAGCTTGGCGTGAGGCTGCTCGTCTACTTCAAGCACCTCGGCATCTCTTCCGTGGTGCTGCTCATCACCTCTGTCGCGGTCATGTTCAGCCTGTTCCTGTACACGCAGATCGAGACGCACAAGGCCCACAAGAAGCTCGTGCAGATGGCCAAGGACGGCGAGCAGATGGGCCGGGAGCTGCACACGAGCAACCTCCCCAAGCTGTTCCAGGCCATCCCGCTCATGCCCATCGTCCGCT
>CAZGVR010000433.1:0-3635 GCA_964528945.1 uncultured Myxococcales bacterium | reverse complement strand
TGGCCGAGCCCTCTCCTGGGAAAGATGCGACCACCGAGCAAGGGAGGCCCAATGGAACGATAGCCTTGCCGCCTCCCAGCGCCTGCCCGCGCACCATCCCCGGCGGCTCTCCGTCTCCGTCGTCGTCGTCGTCCCCGTTCCAGTAGCAGTTGTTCACGGTACCCTCCTCGCGGAGTTCGGATCATACGGCCTTCTGAGCGATCCTCGACTCCGTGACGATTCCCGCCAGTGAATCGGGGGCGATCCGCCTGGGGACACGGATCAGGCCGGCGGAGTGATGGCAGTCAGGGTATCGCCGCGGGGGATGCATGAATAGGGCTTTTATCTGAGGAGCGGCACCGAGGATCCGGACCCGGGGGTATTCTCGCCGTTGTTTTCGGCCTTGTCATGGTTTTCGGTGCCTTCCTGGCCCGCTTCCCGGGGTATCGCGATTCCCACTCCCGGAGTCGGGCCAATCGTGAAGGGCCTCCGGCCGGCACCGCGGATGCCTATCAACCTGGCTAGCCCCCCGATCTACTGGTACTATCGGAGCATCATGGGTGAGCTCCGCACGGTCCGGGCTGTCCGGTCGCTCGCGGTCATCCTGCTGCTCCAGGCTGGGACCATGACGCGGCTGGCACTGTCGGGTGAGACATACACGGTCCACGTGCTGTGCACCCCGGATCTGCCCGAGTCCCTCCCGGCATGCGAAGCCGTGGCGGCAGCCCTGGACCTCGAGATCGAGGAGTTCGGCATGCACGCGATCGCCCAGGCCTGGCCCGGGGACGGCGTGCCAGGGGCTGCGGCCGGTGCCGACGTCCAGTTCACGGTGTGGGAGTGGGTGGAGGGCGCGAGGCTCGAGATCCACGTGTCGGATCACGCGAACGACGTCCGGGTCGCGAAGTCCCTGGATCTGTCGAGCCTGTCGGAGTTCCCGGAGGCGGTGGACATCGCCATCCTGGCGAAGAACCTGATGGGCGCGAGCCTCTACGCCAGCCTGGCCGCCCTGTCCGAGGAGGATCTGCTCGTGGACCTCGCGGTTCCTCCGGAGAAGGAGGCGACCATCCTGGACCGGGCCGCGGACGGGAAGGAAGCGTTGCCCGCGGCGCCGCCCGCGCCGAGGTGGGCGCCGCAGATACTGCTGGGCTGGGGCCTCATCTCCTACCCCGGCCAGCACAACGTCATGAGCTCGACGTGGGACACGTACAACGGGATTGCCCTTGCCGTCCGCTTCCCGTTCGCCAAGTACCGGATGTGGATGGGGTTCTCGGTGTTCGTCACCCAGTCGCTCGAGGACAATCCGACCAGCGAACTGAACGAGGCGATAGCGTCCCCTTTCGGCGTGACGAGCTCGGTCTTCACGGACGATCAGATCGTAATGGCTCTGGACCTGGCATGGGTGCCTCTCCTCCATGACCGGGTCCAGATCTGGCTTTCGGCAGGCCCGGGCCTGACCCGCGTCGCCTGGAAGGTCCTCGCCTACTATGACCCGGACGCGCTCGACGGCTTGCTCGAGACCTTCATGGCCAAGGCGTCGCTCACGGTGCTCAGGGTGACCATCGGAGGCGGGTTCGGCCTGGCGATCAGGATCGTGGATCGCGTCAGGCTCGAGACCGGCTTGCGCGAGACGTGGTGCTCCTCCCTGGGCAGCAGGAATGCGGCTCTGGTCTTCGGGGGGCCGTTCCCCGAGCTGGAGCACAGGATGGATCTCCCCTTCGAGCACGGCGCGGCCGGGATCACGTTCTGGCTGGCAATGGTCTTCGGATGATCCGGGCGATGCACGGGGAGGCGTTACGGGATCGCGTGCTCGACAGGCCGCTCGCGATCTCTCCCGAGGCGTACGAGCGGATCTACTCGAGGGTGAGGCTCAGGCTGCTCCGCGTCATCGGCCCGTGCGAGGACCTGGAGGACGTGCTGCAGAGCTCCATGGAGCGGCTGCTCAAGGCATGGGCCGGTTACAGGGGCGAGGGGTCGCTGGAGGCGTTCGCGGACGGGGTCGCGCTGAACGTGGCCAGGCTCTACCTGAGGCGCAGGTCGATCACGAAGCGCATCTTCGACTTCTTCACCGAGCCCATCGAGCAGGCCGACCGCAGCGTCCGGCACCCGGGCGAGGAGACCGATTCCAGGGCTCGCATGAGGCGGCTCCTCGAGCTGCTGGACTCGGTATCGCCCAAGAAGAGGATCGCCTTCGGCATGTTCTACTTCGAGGGAAAGACCGTGAACGCGATCTCGCTCGAGCTGGGCATCAACCGCGAAACCGTGAAGGCGAGGATCTTCCACGCCAGGCGCGAGATCCACGACATGGCGAGCAGGGATCCCGTGCTCAAGGAGTGGCTGGATGGTGCATAGATGATGGACGACCACACGACCTCGCGCCGCATGGAGCGGCTCGAGAAGCTCTTCGCGGAGACCGCTGCCTCGATCGACGATCCCGCGCTCGCGGGGTACGGGCGCGGCCGCAGGCCGTCATGGCCCAGGGTGGCGCTCGCGGGCCTGGTGCTCGGCCTGGCCGGCGCGGCAACGGCCCTGGCGATCTCCGGATCCGGGGTCCTTGGCACGCCCGGGCGCGCGAGGGACGTGGCGCAGGGCGAGCGCATGCCTGACGTGCAGCCCGGCGCATACATGGAAGCACCTGCAGACATGGTGATTGGAGTCGATCATGGCGGAGAGGTCGAGACCAGGATCGCGACCGGCCCTCGCGAGCGCGTGGTGGAGGCACCGGCCGCCGGGGTGACGCTCTCCCTGTCCGAGCAGGGCCACGCGGTGTTCCACAGGTCCGAGGACTCCGGCTGGATCGTGCACCTGGAGGATGGCCTGCTCGTCGTCAGGGTCGCACAGGCCCAGCCTCCGACCAGCCTCGTCGTGGACGCCAGGAACGTGGCGGTGCACGTGTCGGGCACCCTGCTCTCGGTCAGGGCGAGGAGCGGGCTGATCACCGAGGTGGACGTCGAGGAGGGATCCGTCGAGGTCCGGGCCAAGACCGGTGAGGCCTCGCTCGTGGTCGCGGCCGGCATGCGCATGACCTCCATGGACCGGCCGGCCGAGCCGAGGCAGGAGGATGCGCCATCGCTGTCGGCTCTCCTGGTGCCCGTGGAGGAGCGGTCTGCGGGCGGGGAAGCTGGCGCGGCGGGCATGGACGACGTCGCGAGCGCCGGGGAGGCCGTCGGGATCAAGGCGTCCGGCAAGGCCGCGTCCAAGACGAAGGCCGCCCCTCCGGCTGCACCTGCCGGCGCTGGCCAGGAGCCCGCTCCCGGAATCACGGCCTACGAAGCGGCGATGGCCCTGCGCAAGGCAGGCAGCTACGAGGAGGCGGTCAACGCTTTCCTGGCGGCCGCGGACGAGTCGTCGGGCCTGACAAGGGAGCGGTGCTTCTACCAGGCCGTCGAGATCAGCCTGCTCAAGCTCGGGGACGAGTCACGCTCGGTCGCGCTCTCCGAGTCGTACCTCACGCAGTTCCCGGAGGGTTTCTACGCCGAGGAGATCCTCATGATGAAGGCGAGGGCCCTGATGGGACTGTCCAGGTTCGAGGAGGCCCGCGCAGTGCTCGCCAAGTACCTCGAGTCCCACCCCGAGGGGAGCCAGGCGATCATGGCGCACCTGCTCCTGGGCAAGATCCTCGCCACCACGTTCGGGAACTGCAAGGCCGCCCTCACCCA
>CAZGVR010000432.1:788-3642 GCA_964528945.1 uncultured Myxococcales bacterium | reverse complement strand
GGATGGCGACTCGCGGCGGCTCGAGGTCCACTGGCACCTGAGGAGCGCGACCGGGAGGGTCCAGGGCATGGCCACCTCCATCCCGCTCCCGTCGGGCATGACGCCGCCCCCGCACCCGTGCACCGGCGATCCGGTGCACGTGCTGTACCCGCCGGAAAGGCCGAGCGAGGCCCAGCTCGCCGGCTCCCTCAAGCTCGCGCGCGAATGGCACGTGGCGCCGGGCATCCAGCCTCCCCGGGGGTTCGACCTCGTGAGGGCGGCCTGCGCGATCACGATACTGCTGTCACTCTGCGTGGCCGCAGCGGGGCTGGCGGTCAACAGGACCGTCGATCCAGGATACCTGAAGCCATGGACCTGGGTGCTCGCCGCGGCAACGGTGGTCTCCATGCTGCCGGCCGGGCTCCTGCTCGCCCGCTACCACAGGTGGCTTCCGGGCCAGCCCTGGGCCTGGCTCACCGGGTTTCTCGTGGTCGTCTGCCTGGGGATGGTGGGCGCGGCGACCGGGGCGAACGTCTGGCTCGACCGGGAGCCACCCTCGTTCGTCAGGACCCGGGTGACCGTCATGGAGGACGAGTACTTCCCGGGCTGGCACCGGGCGGCGCGCGTGAAGTCCTGGCGACCTGGCCACGCCGACGAGCGCGTGCCGCTGGACTGGCGGCTCGGGCTGGCCCTGGCGCCGGGCGACGATCTGGTGGTCGAGGTCCGCAAGGGCGCGTTCGGCTGGCAGGTGATAGGCAGGGTGGGCCGCCCCTGAGCGCGACAGCCCGTCAACCTGAGCGATCCGCGCTGTGGCCCATTCCACGGTATCGACGGCTGAGGTCCTCGTATCGTAAGGGGGTCTTTCCGGGCGTTTTCAGGGCCGATGCCGGTTTTTCACCGCCCGGCATCGATCGTGAAGGCACGGCGAAGCAGCCGGTTACCTGACCTCCGCCTGCGGCTGGCCCTGGTGCTGCAGCTGGCCCCGTACCGGTCTCGCCCGGTCCCGGGGGTCGCTCTTGACCCGGCCTGCACTGCACACCGGTACAGTGTCACTGTCATCGGGCAGATTGACCTCATCTCCTGAATGGGCGTACCGTGAGCTGACAAGATGGAGGCAACGGACATGACGCGATTCACAGGCACGACGTCAAGTACCCTACTGGCAGGCTCCTTGCTCTCTATATCTATTAGAATGAACCCTTCCAGAGCGGCGACCTCGCACGAGGATGAGGCGATCGATCCACTGGAGGCTTCGACCTTCTTGGAGTCGATAGAACTCCTGCCTGTCAGGCCCGAGCCCGGCGCCCTCGGCACCGGGATAATCATGCTCGATGCCGGCGATTGCACGAGGTGCCAGGACCCCGTCGGCGACGACTGCGTTCCCAAGGAGGACTGCCTCCTCTGGGAGGAGTACGTCGAGTACCCGCGGCTCCAGGAAGGCGGCACGTGCTGGATCTGGGCCTTCGCAGGGATGATGGAGGTCCAGTACATGCTCGACTGCTGCGAGAAGGGCCTCTGCGCCGAAGGCGAGACCTGCGAAACCGCCCATCCTCAGCGGCCCGATCCCAGCCAGAAGTACCTTTTCCTGAACCCTTTCATCCTGGACTCGTGCAGCAGGCAAACTCAGAACGTCTTCCAGCTCATGGACTTCCTCGTGGACGTGGGGACGACCTACTTCGATTACTACCCGTGGAACTGCACCGCATCGCCGGGGGCATGCACTCCGGAGCAGCTTCCCGATCCATGGCTCATGATATGCCCGCTCCAGGACAGGGAGAGCATTTCGGTCCCCACCTCGGCTCGCGACGGCAGGAGCGATCTGCTCGAGCTCTGGTACGATCGCGATCCGTCGGTCTTCCCGACCCTGCCTCCTGACTTCTACGCCCCCATCCCGGACGCAGCGGGTGATACGCTCAACTCCATCTCGCGGAGCGATCTCACGCCGGAACGCATCAAGCAGGAGATCTCGCAGGGTGCGGTTTTCTGGGCGGGTGCTCAGAACTTCCCCCACGCGATGCTGCTCTGGGGATACGAGACCACTGATAGCGGCGAGTTCCGTCTCTACTACAGGAACACGTGGCCCGATCCTCAAAGTCCATCGTACGTCCTGGACTGGAACCAGAACCCGCTCGGTGTGATGGTGCATGCATGGGGACCGCCCGCGAGCCTGGTCGGCATCTCGAACAGGGTCGTGAAGCGGCAGTCACTGGACGCCACGGACGGTCTGCAGGACTGGATGCTCGGATGGATGGGGGGGGACTACGACTCGGACGGCATCCACAACCTGTATGACTACTGCCAGTACTCCCACACGAATTTCCATGATACGCGCTCGTGGGAAGCCGGGAGATACAACCCGGGGAATCCTGCCTCCACCGGGGACTGGGTGCCGGCGGCCCAGGACAACGACGGGGACCTCTGGCCTGACATGGGATATCCCGACGCCTGGGACATAGGATGCGACACCTGTCCGGGCGACCTGGACTACTGGCTCAAGGACTCGGACCGACCCGGCAGGGACGGTCTGCTGGATTCCTGCGATGGCTGTCCTGCCAGAGAGTCCATTGCGATACGGTACGACAACCCCGACTGCATCGACGTGGATGACGGCACGCCCGATCATCGCTGCGACGAGGTGGTGGGGTTCCCGGGTGTCCGGTGCGACAACTGCGAGGACGACTACAACCGGGTGCAGTCGAACTGGGATGGCGATCACTGGGGCGACGAATGCGACGGATGCATGTACACGAAGGCCGCCCAGGATGGAGAAGTGAGCTACCACGAGGCCAGGTGCTACGATCCGGACGGGGACCACAGGTGCGACGAGGTTGACCGAAACGAGCGCCTGGATTGCGACAATTGCCCGCAGAGATGG
>CAZGVR010000432.1:0-778 GCA_964528945.1 uncultured Myxococcales bacterium | reverse complement strand
GCTGCCGCTTGCCGATCTCCAGGCCAACAAGGACCAGGCGAACGCCGACCACGACCTGTGGGGTCGCATCTGCGACGGTTGCGGAAAGTCCCTCGAGGGCACTTTCGACGAAGTCTGGTCGTACGATGCAACGCGTTGCCTCGACCTGGACGGCGACCTGAGGTGCGAGGAGGTGGACGGCGATGTCCGCCTCGACTGCGACAACTGCCCGACAGAGGCGAACTGGTGGCAGACCGATACCGACAAGGACGGCACGGGCGATGCATGCGACCAGTGCCCGTCGGACGACCGCTGGAGCGCCGGGATGCCGGATTCCGACATGGACGGCTGGGCGGACGTCTGCGACCTCTGCCCCGATACCCCTACTACCGGAGATCCGCTCCACGGGGACAATGCGCTTCCAGGCGACAATCCGGACGATCTCGATGGGGACAGGGTTGCGGACAGGTGCGATCAGTGCCCCTCTGATCCGGCCTTTTCGTCAGGGCTCGCCGATACGGACGCCGATCTCTGGGCCGACGCCTGCGACCTGTGCCCCCACGACAACGTCGCAGGTCATCCGTTCGGCGAGGACCATGCGCTTCCCGCCGGCAACCTGCTCGATCCGGACGAAGATCGCCTGGGGAACAGGTGCGACAACTGCGACATGGCCCCCAACAAGGACCAGGCGAACTGCAACGAGGAGTGGGAGGCCTACTACTCGTGCACGGAGGACCAGAAGCGCGGAGACGCCTGCGACCCTACGCCGTGCCTGGATTTCACGGTTTTCGGTTCCCTG
>CAZGVR010000431.1:2007-3652 GCA_964528945.1 uncultured Myxococcales bacterium | reverse complement strand
CGCTGCGATCCAGGCACGCGCATCGATGGTGACACGTCGGTGGACCCGCCTCCCGACGACTTCCACGAAGGATTTGTGGAGCTCCCATGGGACGGGGCGCTCCCGCCGGATGCCACATCGTGGGAGTGCATGGAAGACGGGGAATGCGACGACTCGGACCCGTGCACTGCCGACTCCTGCGATGTTGCCACGCATGCCTGTGCGCATGCACCGCTGATCGGCGCTGCCCTCGTTGGGCCCGACGTCCGCCTGACCTCGTCGGTGGGAGTCAGCGCAGTTCCCTTGATCGCCTGGACCGGCAGCAGCATCGGCGCGAGCTGGATCGATGGCCGCGTTGCCGGGTGCACGGATTGGGCCGGGTTCTCCTACTGCCAGACCCTGCCCTTCTTCGCGCGGTTCGATCTCGCGGGCGCGACCCTCGGCTCGCAAGCCCCATTGACCGACCCATCCGATGCCTTGAACTACATGACTGACCTGATCTGGACCGGAGCCGGCTTCGCCCTAGGTGGGCTGGGCAGCATCTCGACCGTTGAAGACATCCCAGTCCTGATGATGCTCGATCCGGACGGGAGCGTCACTGGCGCGATCTCCATGCCTTCAGACGCCTCAGGTGGCGGCCACTGGCCGCTTCTCGCCTGGGCCGGGGATCGGCTGGCCATGATCTGGACCAGCCCCTGGGGGGTCGTACCGGGCCGGATGCACCTCACGACCTTCGATCCCGACGGCACGGAGATCGCTACAGGGATTGTCTACGAGAGCCCCGATTACCCGTCATTCGGAAGCCCGCGTCTCGCCTGGACCGGCAGCAGCATCGTGGCCCCTTTCACCGACGAATCTGAAGGGAGCAGTCTACTTATCGCTGCAGCTGACGGGACCGTGAACGATCGGCGGACCTACCCAGGCGAAGTGCGCTGGGTCTATGCCTGGCCCCTCTGGACCGGCAGCGAGATCGCCCTGGTCTGGACCGGCCCGGAGGTGACTGGCCCCGGCATTCCCTACGAGTACAACCTCCATCTCCGCCGCCTGTCCCCTTCCGGCGACACGATCGGTGTTCGCGTCCAGCTCACGGACGATGCTTTGGACAGTTCGTTCATCGATCGCGCCTCGTGGACGGGTTCCGAGATCCTGGTGACATGGACGACCGACGACGGCTGGGGCAAGTACGGCTGGCTGACACGGCTATCGCCCGAGGGCGTGCGGCTCGCCGACGACTTCGCCATCCCCGCGGACTCGGACCACGCGTGGACCGGCAGCGAGATCGCCATCGTCTGGGACTACGACTCGACCAGCGACTGGGAGCTGTACATGAACCGTATCGGCTGGTGCGAGTGACGCCGGCCGCCACCATGACGTGAGGGCGTCACGGAACTGGATCGAGAAGGTCGAGGTCGCAGTGCCGCGCGATCCGCGCGAAGTCGCGGTCGCTCGTGAGCAGGGGGAAGCCGTTCTCGATGCAGGACGCGGCGATGAGGAAATCGGCCGGGCCGGCGAGCACCCCCCGCTCGCGGCAGAGGTTGCCCAGCCTTGCCGCCGCGACGTGCGTGCTCCTCGACGCCTCCACGAGCGGGAACGGCTCCAGCACCCTCGAGAGCCTCTGGAACTCCTTCTCGCCGCGAACGCCGTCCAGAAGCTCCTGCAGGATCGT
>CAZGVR010000431.1:0-1997 GCA_964528945.1 uncultured Myxococcales bacterium | reverse complement strand
CCCGGACCCAGTGGTTCGCCGGATCCACGGCGGCCCTCCTCAGGACCAGGGACCACACGCAAGTGTCAACCACGAGGTGCACGCCCTGCCCTGCCCTTCTTGTAGTCCCAGCCCTCGCGGAAGGCGATGGTGCCCATGGCCCGGAGGACCCGCCGCTGCCTCCGCCTCTCGATGAACTCCCGGAGCGCCGCGTTGACCGTGTCCTTCTTCGACCGAAGCCCCCCGACGCGCAGGGCCCTCGACAGCAGATCGTCGTCTATCGCCAGGTTCGTGGCCATGTGGACCTCCGATGTGTAAGGTCTACACATGAATGTACCCTCGCCCTGCGCCGCGCGCAACTTCCGGATCGCGGACACACCGCCGCGGTCTGACCGGCATCCCGGTACGCCGAGATCGTCCCGGCCGCTCACACGATCTCGCCTGACCACAGCATGGCGCAGAACTCGCGCCACGGAAGGACGGTGACGCCCGAGGCGAGCCTGCGCGCCACGGGATCGCGGGAGACCACGAACGTCTTCACGCACCCGGTCTCCTCCGCGAAGAGGTGCAGCCCGCGCGTGCCGTCCGGCGCCCGGTCCGTGGACTTGATCTCGATGGCCGCCTCGGCGTCACCCACGATCAGGTCGACCTCGGCGCCGCTCGCCGTCCTCCAGAAGGAAAGCTCCGTGTCGCTCCGCCTGTACCGGCAGTAGGCGCGGCACTCCTGCACCACGAAGTGCTCGAACGCCCTCCCATACTCGCTAGTGCCCGGCGCCAGCCTCCCGGTGCCAAGGAGTGCCGACAGGACCCCGACGTCGAACAGGTAGAACTTCGACGTCTCGATGAGCCGCCGCTTCCCGGCCTTCCGCCACGGCATGAGCAGGTGGCCGATCAGCGTGTCCTCGAGGATCTGGTAGTACTCCCTGATGGTCTTGCTCGACACGCCCGCCTCGCGCGCGGCGTTGCTGTAGTTGAGCAGCCCGCCGCTCGTGAGGGCGGCCGCGCGTAGGAACCGCGAGAACGCGGGCAGGTTCCTGGTCAGCGCCTCGGCCTGGATCTCCTCCTTCAGGTAGTCGTGTACGTATGCCGAAAGGTCCCTTGCCGGGGCGGCCGACAGGTAGTGGGATGGCAGCAGGCCCGAGACCAGCGCCCTGTCGAGATCCAGGTCCGGGACCTCGGCCGTGACGAGCGGGTGCAACTCGTACCGCCAGGCTCGACCGCCCAGGAGGCCGGCCCCGGATCGCCGCATCTTGCGAGCGCTCGATCCGGAGAGCACGAACCTCACGCCGCGGTCCTCGATGAGCCTGTGCACCTCGTCGATCAGGTTGGGAGCCTTCTGGATCTCGTCGATGACCACGCTCGTCGCTCCCCGCGCGCCGATCATCTGTCCAAGCTCCGAGGGACGGCCGGCCAGCCTCAGGTACAGGTCGTGGTCGAGGAGGTCGATCCGCAGCGCATCGGGGAACTGCTGTTTAAGCAAAGTCGTCTTGCCGGTCTTTCTGGGTCCCCAGAGAAAAGCAGAGCGATCCTGAGGTAGGTCGATCCTGAGGATTCTATTGATCATTTTCTTTATTGCAACCACCCGTCGATAATATTACTATCGGAACCATGGGTCAAGTCATTCGTGACAATCGGAAGTACCGGTTCCGATTGTCAGGCATCCGCTAGACCACGAGCAGGGTCCGGATCATCTCCTCGACCTGCCCCATCGCGTCGTTGCCCACAGAGCCGAGCCGCTGGACCAGCCTGTGCCGCGAGATCGACCGGACCATCTCGCACATGACCGAGCTGTCCCTGGCGAGCCCGCCGTCCGGGGGAATCACCCGGACGTGGGAAGGTATGGGTCTTCGGCGGCTCGTGATGGGCACGACCACCACGAGATCAGCGGGCCCGCGATTGAAGAGAGTGTGGGAGATCACGAGCGCGGGCCTGCGTCCAGCCTGCTCCCTCCCGACCGTGCGTCCCAGATCCACGAGCCAGACTTCACCGCGATTGGGATTGGGCATCTTCCGCCTCTC
>CAZGVR010000430.1:0-3686 GCA_964528945.1 uncultured Myxococcales bacterium | reverse complement strand
CGGCGAGCTCATCGGCGCCAGGAAGAAGATCAACGTCACGACCCTCATCAAGGTCCGGAAGCACTTCATCCCCGAGATGCTGAAGAGCGTCGAGAACCTCTAGAGGTTTAAAATGGCGACCGGAAAGACGACACTCAAGTTCAAGATCTACAAGGACGACGCGCTCGTCGGCGAGAAGGAGTTCAACCAGCCCGCCATCAAGATCGGCAGGCTGGGGACCCACCACATCCCGCTCGACGACGACTCCGTGGCAACGACCCACGCGGTCATTCAGGTCTCGGGCGTGGACGTCTCGCTCTTCAGCCTCGACTCCGAGCACAAGACACTCGTGAACGGCGAGGAGAAGAACAAGTGCAAGATCCTCTCTGGTGACATCATCTCGGTCGGGCCCTTCAGGCTCATCACCGAGATCCACGTGCCAGAGGACAAGCCCGCGGCAGCGCCGCCCGCTCCACCGGCCGTCTCGGCAGGTCCCAAGCCGGCCATGCCGCCCGCGGCCCATTCCATGGGCGCGCCCGTGCAGATGCCCGGGTTCCCCATGATGGCGCCCGCGGCCTTTCCGGGAATGGCCCCGATCCCCGGGATCCCCGGCATGCTCGGCGAGGTGCACGAGCAGACCGAGGCCGAGAGGACCGCGGCCGCGGCCAGGCTGATCGACCTGAACCTCATAGAGGACAGCTCGCGCAAGGTCCTCGAGGTGATCCCGATCTGGCACACTACCGTGTTCACCGTGAAGCACCTCACCAAGGGCAGGAGCGAGTTCGTGCTGGGCGAGGAGCCCGGCTCGGACTTCTTCATGGCGCCCGAGCTCCTGGGAGGAGCGTCCAAGGTCGTGCTGGCGAGCGGCCACTCGATCAAGATGCAGCCCTTCTTCACGAGCGCCGAGGTCACGCTCGACCGCGGCGACAAGAAGGATCTGATGGAGGTGGCCAAGGGCGGCGAGTACCAGGTGCCCGACGGGGCGCGGGTCCGCATCAAGTACGGCGACTTCACGTTCCTCGTGAACTCGGTCAACCACCCGAAGAAGCCAAATCTCCCGCTCTACGTCGAGTGGGGATTCCACTCCTTCAACATGGCGAGCTTCGTCGTGACCGCCGCCTTCTTCGGCATGGTCTTCTTCTTCCCGCCCGCGTCCAGGACGCTCAGCCTGGATCAGCTCTCCGAGTCGAACCGCTTCGTCAAGTTCCTGCTGCAGCCGCAGGAGATCATCCCCGAGGAGGAGCTTCCCGAGTGGATGACCAAGAAGGACAAGGCCGACGACAAGGAGGGTGGCAAGGGCAAGAGGCACGCCGGCGAGGAAGGCCAGATGGGCGACTCGAAGGCCAAGAAGACCGACAACATGTACGGCATCAAGGGGCCTGCCGACAACCCCGATCCGCACATGGCTCGCGACCAGAAGATAGACATGGCAAAGGGCGCGGGCATCCTCTCGGTCATGGCGCAGTCCCTCAACATGCCGACGTCCCCGTTCGGCCGCGACAGCGCGCTCGGGTCCGACGCCGAGAACGCGCTGGGCGCCCTCATGGGCAACCAGATCGGCCCGAACTTCGGCTTCGGCGGCCAGGGCCTGAGGGGCACTGGGTCGGGCGGTGGTGGAACGGGCGAGGGCACGATCGGCCTGGGCAACCTGGGCACCATCGGCCACGGCGGCGGCGGCGGCTCGGGAGTGGGCTACGGCCGCGGCGCGGGCGGCCTGCGCGGCAAGGGCGGCGGCCACGTCCCGCAGATCAAGCCCGGAGAGGCCATGGTAAAGGGTTCGCTCTCCAAGGAGGTCATCCGCAGGGTCATCCGCCAGCACATCAACGAGATCCGGTTCTGCTACGAGCAGGTGCTGGCGACCAAGCCCGACCTCGCGGGCCGTGTATCGATCCAGTTCGTCATCTCGGCGACGGGCGCGGTCACTGGCAGCAAGGTCGCTGACTCGACCCTGGGCAGCAGCACGGCAGAGCAGTGCATTGCCAAGGCCGTGCAGAGGTGGACGTTCCCGTCGCCCGAGGGCGGTGGCGTCGTCATCGTGACCTACCCGTTCGTCCTCGCGCCTGCCGGCGAAGGCTAGGGGTAGCGCGCCGGCCGGGCACCTGCCGGCTTCATCAGGGCCCATCCCCCCACCTGTCGCCCGGTCCAAGACTCCTGCTCCCCCCACGATCTGTTTCAACATTGCAAGGCGCATGGACCCCGATTCATTCAGGCTGGAAGGACCAGTGACCCGGGTTGGACGTCGATTCCCCGTGATTCAGCGAGGTTGTGATGCTGCCATCTGGGCGCCTCGCGTGGTACGTGGCTTGCTGCACTGTTCCCTGCTGGAGCGGTGGATGACCAACATCATGATCGTCGACGACGAGAGCGGGCAGCGCAGATCGCTCGCCATCGCCCTGAAGTTCGAGGGGTTCGGCGTGCTCGAGGCAGGGAGCGCCGAGGAGGCGATCAAGCGGCTCGAGGAATCTCCTGCCGACGCCGCGCTCGTCGACATCGTCATGCCGGGCGTGAACGGGATCGAGCTCGCAAGGCAGATCAGGGCCTCGCACCCGCTCATCAAGGTCGTGCTCGTGTCGGCCTACCACCTGTCCACACGCCAGGTCCTGCAGTCGGGGACCGGGGCGGTCGCGTTCCTCCCCAAGCCCTACAGGATGTCCGCGCTCGTGAGCTTCCTTCGCGAGAGGATCACGCACGTGGACCCTGCCGATCCCGTGCTCCTCGAGGCGTGAGCGCGCCGGGGCCGCTCTGCCAGGACGGATCTCGACGGCCGTGACCGGGGATCACTCGTAGCGGTAGTTCGGCGGCTCCTGTGTGATGATCACGTCGTGGACGTGGCTCTCCTTGAGCCCGCCGGTCGTGATGCGAATGAACTTCGCCCTGGCGTGAAGGGTCGCGATGTCGCCCGCGCCGGTGTAGCCCATTCCGCTCTTCAGGCCGCCGACGAGCTGGTAGAGTACCTGCGAGATCGGTCCCCTGTAGGGCACGCGGCCCTCGACACCCTCCGGCACGAGCTTGCGCTCGTCCGTGCCCTCCTGGCAGTAGCGGTCGCTAGATCCACGCTTCATGGCTCCGATGGAGCCCATCCCCCTGTAGACCTTGTAGTGCCTGCCCTGGTAGAGGACCGTCTCGCCCGGGGTCTCGTCCGTGCCCGCGAACAGGTTGCCGATCATGACCGTGTCGGCCCCGGCCGCGAGCGCCTTGACCACGTCCCCCGAGAACTTGATGCCGCCGTCGGCGATGATCGGGACGCCCTTCGAGTGGGCCTCGCGGGCGCAGTCCAGGATTGCCGTGAGCTGCGGGACCCCGACCCCGGCCACGACGCGGGTCGTGCAGATGGATCCCGGGCCGATCCCGACCTTCACGACATCCACACCTGCCTCGATGCTCGCGCGCGGCCCCGCCGCGGTCGCAACGTTCCCTCCAACGATGCGCGCCTCGGGGAACGTGGATCGGATTCGCCGGATCGAGTCAACCACGTTACGGGTGTGTGCGTGGGCCGTGTCAACGAACAGGACGTCGCAGCCCGCGTCCTGGAGCGCCTCGCACCGTGCCATGCAGTCGGATCCCACGCCAACGGCCGCCCCGGCGAGCAGCCTGCCCCGCTGGTCCTTGGCCGCGCTCGGGAAGGCCTCGGCCTTGAGGATGTCCTTCAGCGTGAAGAGCCCGACCAGACGCCCTTCCGTGTCCGTGACGATCAGCTTCTCGATCCG
>CAZGVR010000429.1:904-3692 GCA_964528945.1 uncultured Myxococcales bacterium | reverse complement strand
GGGCCAGCACCGCCGACCCTGCCTCGACCAGCGGGTACCTGGGGGAGATCCGCGCGCCGCAGTCGCGGCACCTGCCCAGGAGGGCGATCCACCCGAGGACCGGGACGTTGTCGTGCCACCTCACGGGCTTCCCGCAGGCCGGGCAGTGCGAGGCCGGCCTCACGACCGACTCGCCGCGCGGCAGCCTGTGCGCCACCACGTTCCCGAAGCTGCCCCACATGGCGCCCCACACGACCGCGAAGGCCTGCCATGCCCAGGGAGGAAGCAGCGACGTGTCCGCGACTGGGAGCCCTCCGCCCATCAGCCCGGCTTGCCGGCGCGGCCGCAGGCATCGCGGATCGCCCGGATGGCCCCGGCCCTGTCGGGCCTGCCGTACACGGCGTTCCCAGCGACGACCTGGTGCGCGCCCGCGGCCGCCACCAGCGGCGCCGTGCCCGGATCCACGCCTCCGTCGACCTCTATCTCGACCTCGAGCCCTCGCTCCCGCGCCTCCCTCGCGAGCCATCCGATCTTCGGCACGGCGGACTCGAGGAACGACTGGCCGCCGAACCCCGGGTTCACGGTCATGACGAGGACCCGGTCCACGCGGTGGAGGATCTCGGACAGCAGGGCGGGAGGGGTGGACGGGTTGAGCGCCACTGCGGGGCGGCAGCCAAGGTCGCGGATGCGGGCGAGCGTCCTGTCCAGGTGGACGCATGCCTCCACGTGCACGTAGAGGAGGTCAGCCCCGGCCTTCGCGAACGCCTCGAGGTGATCGTCCGGCTCGACGATCATGAGGTGCACCTCCAGCGGGAGCTTCACGACCCGCCGGAGCGCGGCGACCACGAGCGGGCCGATCGTGATGTTGGGCACGAACCTGCCGTCCATCACGTCGACGTGGTGCGCGTCGGCGCCGGCGGCCTCGACCTGCCCCACCTCCTCCTGGAGACGGTCGAAATCGGCCGAGAGGATTGAAGGTGCGATCCTGATGGTCATGCGTCCTTTTGTGAACCGGGTGTCGCTTCCCGGCTGACGGTCGACTAATATACGGTAATGCGGACGGCCGCGAAAGACCGGTCGGGCACGATGGAGGTCCAGGAGGGATGCGGAATCACATGGGCGCCGGCTTCGCCGCCGCGGCAATCGTCCTCGCGATCCAGGGCTGCGGTCCCTCGGGGAGGGGCGATACCGCACCCGTCGTGGCCGTGTTCGATCCAGGGTCGGGGTCGCTCTTCGACGTCCCCTTCCCGAGCGAGCTGAGGAGGACCGACTCGGGCGAGATAGACGTGTCCCTCTTCCCCAACCCGAGGGGCGTGATCATGGTGGACCAGATCAAGGCGGCGATCATGGAGGGCACGGAGGGGTTCGGGCTGAACGCCGCCGCCTACCTCAGGTTCTCCGCGCCGATCGACACCGGGACCCTGCCGCCCACGCCCGGCATGAGCCGCGAGCCAGGCTCGACCGTCCAGCTCGTCGACGTCGATCCGTCGAGCCCGGGCCTCGGCGAGCGCTTGCCCGTGATCTGGCTCTGGCGCGAGCAGGTGAGCGACTTCTGGAGCCCGAACACGCTCGCGGTCCTTCCGGTCCCGGGATTCGTTCTCAGGCCGGACACGCTGTACGCGGTCGCGGTGACGGACGGCATCCTCGATCCCCTGGGACGGCCGGTCGCCAGGGACGCGGGGTTCACGAGGATGGTGGACGACGTCACGGACTTCGGGCCGGGCTACAGCGCTGGTGAGCTTGCGCACAGGCAGGCCATGCAGGCGCTGGAGGACGCAGGCGTGGGCAGGGAGCACGTCGTGTCGGCGGCCGTCTTCCGGACCGGCGATCCCGTGCGGGAGATGGAGAGGCTGTACGACGCGGTTCAGGACGACGTGGACGCTCCGGAGGTGGCCGACCTCGCCCTCGAGTCCGACGCCGAGGGGTACGTGGTCTACACGGGTCACTACGGCCCGAACCCGATCTTCCAGCGCGGGTTCACGGGCGGCCTGTTCCCGTACGAGACCGAAGGGGGGGACATCCACTTCGACTCCTGGGGAGATCCGATCAAGGACGGGGACGAGACCATGAGGCTCGCGGTGACCGTGCCGGACGGCCCGCTGCCGCCCGGCGGATGGCCCGTGGTCCTCTATGCGCACGGGACCGGCGGCGACTACCTGTCCTTCGTGGACGACGGGACGGCCGGGATCCTGGCGGCGCGGGGGATCGCGGTCGTCTCGATCGACAACGCGATGAACGGCGCGCGAATCCCGGAGGGGGCCTCGCCCGAGACCCTGTTCTTCAACGTCGGCAACATTAGGGCCGCCCGTGACAACATCAGGCAGGCCGCCGTGGACGTGCTCCAGCTCGAGCGGCTCGTGCCGGTCCTCGAGATCGGCCCGGAGACGACGCCCGACGGATCCACGGCCACCTTCGATGACGCGAGGATGGGCTTCATGGGTCACAGCCAGGGCGGGCTGAACGGGGCCCTGTACCTGGCCGTGAGCAGGCAGTGCCGGGCCGCGTTCCTGAGCGGCGCGGGAGGCGGGCTCCTGTACTCGCTCGTCTACAAGTCCGAGCCGATCAGGATCCGCAACATCATGGGCATCGTGATGGGCTTCACCGGCACGAGCGACGAGCTCGACGCCGAGGACTTCGGCATCTTCCACCCGGCCCTCGACCTGGCCCAGCTGTACTTCGAGCCGGCGGACGGCGTGAACTACGCGAGGCACTGGTTCTCGGAGCCGCTCGACGGCGTGCCGGCCAAGTCCGTGCTCATGTCGGAGGGAATGGACGACTCCTACGCACCGCCCGAGACCATCGAGGCGCT
>CAZGVR010000429.1:344-894 GCA_964528945.1 uncultured Myxococcales bacterium | reverse complement strand
CCTCCGATGCACACTCTCGCCCGACACCACGCCCGTCAGGTCCAGCGCCATGAACGACGCGCGAGTCGCCGCCGGCGCCTCGCCCGAGACCATCGAGGCGCTCGCCGCCTCGGGGAGGCTCCCGCAGGTGATGCCCGTGCAGGAGATCGTGCCCGACATCGCGCTCGCCGGCCTCACGGCCCTCGGCCCGCCCGTCTCCGGGAACGCGGCCCTCGGCCTGGTCACTGCCGGGCTAGTGCAGTACCCGGCGGATCCGGGCTACGACGGGCACTTCGTGGCGTTCAACCACGATGGCGCCATGGAGACCTGGGGGGGATTCCTGGGAGCGGTTGCGGCCGGGACCATGCCCGCCATCGACACGAGGTAGGCGGGAGGCTACTCCTATTCCTCGTCTTCCTTCTTCGCCTTTGCCTTGGGCTTCGGCTTGGGCTTCGGCTTGGCCTTTTCCTTGGCCTTCTTCTCCTCGGGGGCGGCCTCCTCCTCCTTCTCCTTGCCCTTGCCCTTCACCTTCTCCTTCTTCTCGGCCTCCTCCTTCGGAGCCGCCTCCTCC
>CAZGVR010000429.1:0-334 GCA_964528945.1 uncultured Myxococcales bacterium | reverse complement strand
CCGTCGCGCCGCCTGAGCATGCCGCAGACCGGACAGGCCCTGTGAGGCACGACCGGCGCGCCGCACTCGGGGTTCGCGCACAGGACCAGGTTGGGACGGGCGATGCGGGACTTGTGGGTCCTGCGCGACCGCCTCTTCATCTTCGAGGTCTTCTTCTTCGGAACGCCCACGTCCGGTTCCTTTCTCGAGATTCGCTCTCAGTTGTCCTCGTCCCGGTACAGGTCCTCGATCGAGCAACCGCCCGGGCAACGGGGGTTCATGGGGAGCGACAATATTAGGGATTCGCGCACGAGGCTGTCAAGGACGAACTCCTCGCCCGGGTAGTGCCCGGCCC
>CAZGVR010000428.1:0-3727 GCA_964528945.1 uncultured Myxococcales bacterium | reverse complement strand
GTGCCGCGTGAAGGCGGCGCGCTCCATCATCGCCTCGATCCGGGAAATGGTTTCCATGGCAGGGGGCTCGAGTGCAATTGTTGCACCAGCACGTGCCCGGAGTGTGCATCCAAGGGGGCTCACGAGGGTCGAACAGGCCATGCCCGGGGCCGTGGCGACGATCCGGGCGCTTGGCATGTCGGTTGCAATGGTGGAGACGGCGAGGGTACTATCCGGCCTCGAGCCGGAACACGAAAGGAGATCGCACATGAAGCTCACGAACGGGATGAAGGCATGCCTGGCAGTGCCGGGCGGCGTGCTGGCCGTCATGCTGCTGGCCGGTCCTGCACTTGCCAAGGGCGGCGGAGATCCGGGTCCGGGCCCGGCGTTCGCGCCCGAAGACGGCGATGCAGGGGACGAGGCCGGTCCGCCCCACGGCGGCCACGCGGTCCTCAAGATCCTGAAGAAGTTCGGGCAGGAGATCGGCGTCACCGACGAGCAGAAGGGGAAGATAAAGGCCCTGCTCGTGGACTTCAGGGACGACGTCGAGCCCCTGAAGGAGGAGGCCATGAAGCTCCACGGGGAGATGAAGGCCATCCTCGAGGCCAAGAAGATCGACAAGAAGGCAGCCCTGGCCAAGCACGCGGAGATGCAGGCCGTGCACCAGAAGATCGCGGACAGGAGGTTCGATCTCGTGCTCGACGTGATGGACGTTCTGACCGCGGATCAGCGCGCGAAGCTCTTCGAGATCCTGGAGGAGTGCAAGCCTGGTCCGGGCAAGGGAAAGGGCAAGGGCGGGTGCTTCGGCAAGGGCGACGGGCCCGGGATGGGCAAGGGCATGGACGGCTGGTAGCCGTTCCAGTCGCGCCTCACTGCAAAAGCTGCGATATCTTCTCCCCGAACTGGCCGGCCGCCTCGGGACCGTTCGCGGTCACTATGTTGCCGTCGACGGCCACGTTCGCCCCGGTCCAGATGCCGCCGCCCTCCTCGATGGCCTTCCGGGCCTTCTCGTCGTCGTACGACGTGACCTTGCGCCCGGACAGGACCCCGGCCCTTGCAAGGATCCCGGGCGCCAGGCAGATGGCGCCCACGAGCTTGCCCGCGCCTGCCGCGTCCTTTGCGAGAGCCAGCGCCTCCGCGTCGTCGTAGAGGGAGGTCGATCCGGTCCCGCCCACGAACACCACGGCATCGAAGTCCGCGGCCTTCACGGCCGAGAGGAGCGCGTCGGGATCCACCTCGGCGCCCATCATTCCCTTGCATCCCTTCCTGGCCGTGGAGGCGACGACGACCTCGTGGCCGGCCTGCACGAACGTCTTCTCCGGCTCGAGCAGCTCCTCGTCCCTGAAGTCCTCGCAGGCGATGATCATGAGGACCTTCTTCCCGGACGTCGGCACGTCAGGGGCGGCCTCTGCCCTGGTTGCCGTCTTCTTCCCCGCGTCGCCGGCCGGCACGGAGACTGCATTCGAGGCGTCCTGCCCCTTCCGGGCGTCCGGCTTGCATCCCGCGAGCGTCATGGTCGAGAGCAGCGTGGCAACCGCCACGAACGCCAGCTTTCCCGTCGACATGGTCAACCTTCCTTTCGTGGTCCCGTCATTTGATGCGCCTCAGGACGAGGAGGGCCAGCGCGATCAGGGCGGCCGAGCCTATGCCCACGGCCCCCATCATCCGGTAGCGCCCTGTGCGGTGACGCCTGTCCAGCCTCTCGATCTCTGCGATGTTGCTCCTGGCCCGGTCGAGGCCCGGATCGTTCTCCAGGGCCTTCTCGAACGGGTAGGAGTCGGGTGCGCCCTCCTCCACCGATCGCAGCCCCTCGATGAGCCAGAGCCGCCCAGCGATCGCCTTGCCCCTTTCGCCCGGCTCGTCCAGGCGCTGGGCCACCTTGAACATCAGTGCGGCCCGGTCCAGGTCCCCGTCCTCGAGCAGGCGCTCGCCGAACGACACGTATCCAGGGATCATCTCGGTCCGCCGGCCGTAGAACGGCTGCCTGGCCAGGATGGACCTGTACGCCTTCTCCATCTCCTCGAGCTTGCCGGCCTGCGCCAGGGCGAGCGCGGCATCCATCTCGCCGTCGAGCGGCGCCATGCGCTCCGCGTCCATGCGCGCGAAGAGATCCGCGGCTATGCCCTGATGGTCCCATGTGGGATCGGGCATGCTTCCCGTGTAGTTCTTGTACTGCTCCTTCAGCGTCCAGAACGCCAGCTTCCCGTACGCGAGGATCACCTCCCGCGCGACCGTTCTCACCTGGTCCTTGTCCGAGTCGATGAAAGAGGCGACGGTGTCGAGGGCATCGATGTTCCTGTGATCGCCGAAGGCCCGGAGGACCTCGATGAGGATCTTCGGGTCCTTGACCTGGACCTGCTGGCCCGGCCGCTCCATCTCGAGGGCGGCGAGCGACGTGGACACGACCTTATGGATGTCCGGGTCCTTGGCCCCCTGCCTGCGGACGAGGGCCGGGACCGCCCTCGTGCCCAGCCATGACACGATCTGGTAGATCTCCCGCCTGAAGGCGGCCTCGTGCCGCGGGGCGTAGTCCACGGCCATGCCTATGGACTCGGTGGTCCCCATGGACGCGAGGGCATCCAGCAGGGCCACGATCTCGACCGCGTCCCTCCATCCTTCCGGGTAGTTCTTGTTCTTCTTCTCGAGGAGGATCTTCAGGAACCCCGGCGGATCCGGGAGCGGGAGCTTTTCCGGATCCACCTTCTTCCCCTTGTCGAGGAGGTCCTGGATCGCGCGATCCTTGAGATCCTTGCGCAGCCCGTCCACCACCAGCCTCATGTGCTCGGGCTTGGCCTCGTAGGCTCGCTCGAGACGCTCCATGACCACGGGCGCGCTCTCGTCGCCGAGCGACATGATCTCCTCTGCCGCGGCCCAGCGCTCGTCGAAGGAGTCGGACTGGAGCTGTCCGCACAGGCGCAGGAGATCGTTCGGGGTCACGGCCTCCTGCTCGCCGTCCTGTGCCCGCGACGGCGTTCCGGCGAGAAGGAGGGCGACCGGCGCCGCAGCCGCGAGGAGCGGCCCCGGGAAGCATCGCGCCGCGCTCAGCGGGCGGTCAGTGCGTGATCTCGAAGCCATCGAAGCTGCCGGTGGGCTCCTGCCAGGTGAACTGCACGTCGTGCACGATCGCGCCGGCCGGCCCCTTCCTGCAGAAGCCGACCAGCTTCCCGAGGTCATCCTCGGTGCCATCGGCAACGACGTGGACCGAGCCGTCCGGGAGGTTCCTGACGAACCCGGCGACCCCCAGCGACCGCGCGGCGCGCCGCATCTCCGCACGGAAGCAGACGCCCTGGACGCGGCCCGTTATCCGTACCTCGACGCGACGCGCCCTGTTGCCGTCCTCCCGCATCCGGTCATAGGTAGCACGCGCCCTCCCGGGGGTCAAGAAACGCCGGGGCCAGTGGCCCCCTAACATGAAAAGCTGCGGGGGAGCGCGAGGGGGCTTGACCCGCAGCGGGAGCGGGTGGATGGTGGCCGCGTGCCGCTCACGGACGTCAAGCTGAGGTTCGGGAGGCCAGAGGTCCCGTTCCGGATCGTGCTCGTGGAGCCCGAGATCCCCCCCAACACCGGGAACATCGGCCGCCTCTGCGCCGCCACCGGGACATGCCTGCACATCGTAGGGGCCTTCGGCTTCGACCTCGGGGAGAAGGCCCTTCGCCGTGCGGGGCTCGACTACTGGAGCCGCCTGAGCGGGCACATCCACCCCGACATCGACGCGTTCCTCGAATCGGCGCGTCCCCCGGCGGTGCAC
>CAZGVR010000427.1:0-3731 GCA_964528945.1 uncultured Myxococcales bacterium | reverse complement strand
GCTGGTGCGCGTGGGGGTGCCGCTGGACGCCCTCGGCTGGAGGTGGTGGGACGACGTCGAGCGCCTGGCGCCGCCGCTCGTCGTCGCCCGCCAGGGCCACGACGACGGCGGCGCGGCCGATCTGCCGGCGCCCGTGGGGTTCAGCTCCACGGCCGCGCGGGCGATGATCGCCTCGGGATCGAGGCCCCTGGACATGCTCCTGCCCTCGGTCCTCGACTACATAGAGGCCAACGGGCTGTACCGCTGAGCGGAGAGAGTGGGATTCGAACCCACGGAACGCACAAGACGTTCACCAGATTTCGAGTCTGGCGCCTTCGACCGCTCGGCCATCTCTCCGGCGCCGAATATCCATTAAGAAAGGGTCGAATGCAATACCGGCCGCTCCCGAGCCATCCGCCTTGCGAACGGGAGGCACGCCCCGATTGGCCGGCATGATGGCTCGCGAAACGCGATACCCAAGGAAAACGGCTGGGAGGCGCCGAAACCGATAACGAGGATGAAAACGACGAGGAAATACCCCGGGGCCTCTTTCCGCTGTGCCGTCTCCCACGCCCCACGAGACGTATGTCTCCGATGCGACGGCCCCGGCCCCCTTCCCTCCGGATTATGGCCGGAATCAATCAGTTCCACCATACGCCCTGGGAAGAGGCCGCGGCCTTCGCCCTGTGGCTGGCCGGCCTCGGCGCCTGGCCGGGCTAGGTGGACCCCAGTCCTCGGGAAACGAGCGCGGGAACCCCCACCCTGCGCCCGGCCACGTCCCCACGTACCTGCGCCCTGCGCCCCCCTTGACGGCCCCTGGCGATCCCTGGACTACCTGGAAAACATATTATCTCTCCCGACTATAGCCGAATCAAATTCGCGATCCTGGCCAGGCAGCCGCGGCGCACCGGATTTCGCCCGTTTCATCTCGGCCGCCACCGTTCCGCTCCCATGCAAATACCCGACCACGGCCCTATGAAGCTCCTGAAGAGGCCCACACGACGCGTGGAGTGCAGCCGTCGAAACGGTAGAATGGGCCACAGCGCGGATCGCGCAGGCGCGGCACGACAAGTCGCAAGCAACGATGGAGCCCGGGCCGTTTCTGGACCGGTCGCCGCAGCCTGCGATATACGTCCCAGGGAGGCATGTCCACCCTCCGCACAAGGCTGCCCGGCCTCCCCGGTCCGCCCGGCCTGTCCGGTCCGCAGATCCTCGCCGCCCTCCTTGCGGGGCTCCTCGCGGCCGCGGCCGCGGCCCCGGCGCACGGGTTCGACTTCGGGCTCACGGACGCGCGCTCCCTGGGCGTGGGCGGCGCCATGAGGGCGAGCGCGCTCGGCACCTCCGCCCTCTACCAGAACCCGGCCGGGATCGCCCTGAGCCCGGCGTACCACGTCGAGTCCTCGTACATGTTCGACGACAAGTACGACATGCATCTCGTCGGGGCATCCGTGGTCGACTCGGTCACGTCGAAGCTCGGTCTCGGCCTGGGCTACTTCTTCCGGTGGGTTGGCAAGGGATGGGACAGGAGCGAGGCCCAGATCCACAACATCGTGCTGGGAGCGGCCTTCCCGATCATCCCCCAGCTCGCGATCGGCGCGAACTTCCACTACGTGAGGGCCAAGATCGACGAGAAGGCGCCCACGCCCGACGCGATCCCCAACCCCTACGGCCGCGATCTGAACGAGTTCACGCTCGACGCATCTCTCGCCTTCCGCATGAAGAGCTTCGGGATCTCGGTGATCGGCTACAACCTCACGAACCTCAAGTCGCCGCTCGCGCCGCTCCTCCTGGGCCTGTCCGCGTTCGCCAGGATCGCCATGGTGCAGATCGGGTTCGACGTGGTCCTGGACTGGTACACCATGGGAAAGCTCCGCAAGAACGGCGTGAACATCGGCAAGAAGACGGTCGCGCTCCGGTACATGGCCGGGGTCGAGATCTTCCTCGGGGAGCACCTCCCCGTCAGGGCCGGATCCTCCTACGGCGCCCCCACGGCGTCCCCCTCGGTGCATGCGGGCCTGGGCTACGTTGCCAAGTCCGGATCCGTAGAGACCGGGTTCTCCTACGAGGTGAACGACGGCTGGGACAAGCTGAACGACTTCCGCTTCATCATCTCGCTCAGGTACTTCGCGTTCTGATATTTCAACCCTGCAACGATCGTTTCATCCGTGCAACGTGGTTGGGCATCATCCATGGCGCTGCCGCGCCGTGCCCCGCTGGAATGGCGTCTGCAACCAGCCGAAAACAATGCCTTGCGGGCTGGTTTCCTGCGATGGTCGATTGTGGCACGCATATTGTAATAGTAGTGCCTGGCTCGGACGAGTAGGTCCCCCCCCAACCTCACTCGCCGAGCCTTTTTTTTACCCTGTATCAGGCTCTGGGAGCCGCGGGCTCGACGAGGGCGAGCTTGCGATCCCTGATGGTCTTGTACTGCACGACGCCGTCGACCAGCGAATAGAGGGTGAAGTCGCGGCCCATGCCCACGTTGCGGCCCGGGTGGATCTTCGAACCCACCTGCCTCACCAGTATGGTCCCGGCCAGCACGGACTGGCCGCCGTAGCGCTTGACCCCGTTCCTCTTGCCCGCGGAGTCCCGTCCGTTCCTGGCGCTTCCAGCGCCCTTCTTGTGCGCCATGGCCTAGCCCTCTATGGAAGTGATCTCTATGTGGGTCTCGTGCTGGCGGTGTCCGCGGTGGACCCGGTGCTTCTTGCGCTTCTTCATCTTGAACACGACGACCTTGTCGGCCTTCGCGTGCTCGATGAGCCTGGCCGAGACCTTGGCACCCGCGATGACGGGCGTTCCCACGCGCGTCGAAGGTCCCTCCCCGATGACGAGGACCCGGTCGAACACGAGCGTCTCGCCTGGCTCGCCGGGCAGGCTCTCCACGGCCAGCTTCATGCCCTGCTCGACCCTGTACTGCTTGCCGCCGGTCTCTATGATCGCGTACATGCCGGATCTTCCTTGCTTCGAAGAGCACCGGTATATACACGATCGCCAGACCGGGCGCAAGGGAAACGAGCGTGAGCGTCAAGAACGAGATCCTGAACGAGATCTTCGAGCTCCTCGTCGATGCGGGACGGGCGCTACCGCCCGGCACGGCCAGGGCCGCGGGCGGGGCGCTCGGGCTCCTCGCCTGGGCCGTGCTCGCCGGGCACCGCAGCGTGGCAGTGCGGCAGCTCCTCGACACGCACGACCTCGTGCTCGGCATGCCTGGCGGCCCTGCGCGCGTGCGCGAGAGGAGGGCCGGGTTGGCGGCCAGGCGCGTCTTCGTGAACCTGGGCCGCTGGGCAGGCGAGCTCGCGTCCTATGCCGAGAGGCCCGGGCTTGTGCTCTCCCGCGTCGCCCTTCCTGCCCGCTCCCGCGAGGTGCTGGATCGCGCGGCCGCGCCCGGCCGGGGAGTCCTATGGCTCGCGCCGCACCTCGGCAACTGGGAGCTCATGGCATGGGCGGTGGCGAGCGCCGGGTACCCCGTGGCCGCCGTGGGCAGGCGGTCCTACCACCCCGGGATCACCGATCTCGTGGACTCGCTCAGGCGCTCGGCCGGCGTGGAGACCATGTACAGGGACGACCCGGACCTTCCCGCGCGCATGCTGCGCGCCCTGGGCTCCGGCAGGATCGTGGGGCTGCTCGTGGACCAGTCCACCTCGCTCCCCTCGGTGGACGCGCCGTTCCTGGCCAGGCCCGCGCCCACGGCCGTGGCCCCTCTGAGGCTGGCCATGCGGCACCGGCACGCCGTGGTCCTGGGATGGTGCCAC
>CAZGVR010000426.1:595-3750 GCA_964528945.1 uncultured Myxococcales bacterium | reverse complement strand
GACCGACGGCTCGCACGAGACGATTCCCTTCCCCTTGACGTAGATAAGGGTCGTGGCAGTGCCCAGATCGATGGCCATGTCGTTGGAGAACAGGCTGTACATCCAGTCGAAGAGCACGTCGCTTCAAGCCCCTATGCCTGCCGGGGAAACCCCGGGCATGGCAGTCTATTCCCGATTCGGGCCCCGTAAAGAGGCTCGAGGTGTTCAATTGTTCACGTCCGGGCCCCCTTTGTCAACGGTTCGATCAGGGACCACACTCCACGTCATCCAATCTTGATATTCTTCCCGCGTTGAACTAGCTATCTGGCGATGCTCGACTTCCTCAGGAAACATTCGCAGTCGTTCTTCGTGTGGCTCCTCGTCGGGGCCATAGCCTTCATCTTCGTCGTCCAGTTCGGACCGCAGTCCAAGGGCTGCGGCGGCAGCCTGGCAACGGACTACGTCGGCAAGGTCTACGGCAGCGTCATCACCGCGGACGCCTGGAGATGGGCCTGGGTCATGCACAACGGGAACTCGGTCGCAGCCAAGGAAGCCAAGGCCATGAAGCTGCGCGAGACCGTGGTGGACGGCCTGATCGAGCGCGAGCTGCTCTGCCGGGCGGCAAGGGAAGCCGGCCTGACGGTCGACGATGAAGACGTCGAGGACTCCCTCCTCGCCAACAAGCTCTTCATGACCACTTCGGTGCACGCGATCGGCGGGTCCTCGTCCGGCTCGATCCCCATCGACTTCACGAAGGACGACGGGTCCTTCGACTTCGAGACCTTCCGGATGTTCGTGAACAACCGCTTCCGCATGACCTTCACTTCGTTCAAGCAGCAGCAGACGCAGGAGATGCTCGCCCAGCGCATGCGCCAGCTCTTCGAGGCATCGGTCCGCATCTCGGAGAAGGAGGTCTGGGCCGAGTACGTGACCGAGAGCGATCGACTCAAGATCGGCTACGTGACCTTCGATCCGGCCTTCTTCGTCCGCCGCCTCTATCCCACGGATGCCGAGGTCGCAGCATGGGTCGAGCAGCACCTCGCAGAGGTCGAGAAGCAGTACGAGGACGACTCGTACAAGTACCGAAACGTGGAGAAGCAGGTCCGCACGAGCCACATCCTCGTGAAGGTGGAGCCCGGAGCAGAGGAGCCCGTGGTCGCGGAGAGGAAGGCGCTCGCCGAGGATGTCCTGAAGAGGGTCCGCGCGGGCGAGGACTTCGCGAAGCTCGCCGCCCAGTACAGCGACGACCAGGGTTCGGCCAAGTCCGGCGGCGACGTCGGATACAAGGCGCGCGGCCAGCTCGTGGAGGAGTACGAGGACGAGGCGTTCGGGATGAAGGTCGGGGAGGTCTCGGACCTCGTGAAGACGCAGTTCGGCTTTCACATCATCCGCTGCGATGGCTTCCGCGAGGGTGACATCCCGTTCGAGGACGTCAAGGTGGAGATCGGGCGGACCATGATGCGCCTGGCCACGGCACGCCAGCAGGCCCAGGCCGACGGCGATGCCTTCCTGGCCAAGGTCAAGGCAGGAGCCACGTTCGAGGAGGCTGCAAAGGCCCTGGAGGCCGTGTACTACCCGCCGGAGCCGGAGGCGTCAGCGCCCGCTCCCGCCGCCACGGCCCCGGAAGCAGGAGACGCTGGGGATGAGGCTGCGGAAGAGGACGTCCAGGCCGACGAGGAGCCCCGCGACCCGCTCATGCCACGCTACAAGGAGTCGGGCTGGATACAGCACTCTGCCGAGTCCATCCCCGGCATCGGGAAGGACCAGGATCTCCTCTCGAAGCTCTTCGCGCTCGACGAGGAATCCCCCCTGATCGGGGAGCTCGTGAAGATCGGTGACCGCCTCCACGTGATCACCCTCATCGAGCGCGAGGAGCCCTCATCCGACGACTTCGCCACCAAGGCGCCCGATCTCAGGCGCTACCTCGAGGGCGAGAAGAAGATCTCGATCTTCACCCATTGGGTGGACGACCTGCGCGCCACTGCCGAGAAGGAGGGCGCGATCGAGATCAACCAGTCGTACCTGAAGTACGGAACGGAAGAGGACGAGGGCGCCGGCGAGGAAGAGCCAGAGCCCGGGAAATCAGGGGACGGGGAGAAGGCCGACTAGATCGACCAGCCCCCCCCTGGACACGGCTCCGGCCTCCCCTGCGCGCCCAAGCCGGGAGGATCCACATGGCCACGGTCAGGCTCGACGGCGAATCCCTCACCATCGACGACATCGTCAGGGTTGCCCGCAGGCGGGAGAAGGTGGAGATCGCTCCGGCCGGTGAGGAGCGGATTCTCGCATGCAGGGCGCTGGTGGAGGCGCTGGTCGAGAAGGGCGAGTCCATCTACGGGGTGACGACGGGGATCGGCGAGCTGGCGCGCATCCGGATCACGCCCGAGCAGAGCGCGGAGCTGCAGCGGAGGATCGTCCTCAGCCACTCGGCCGGCGTCGGTCGCGTGCTCGACCCCGAGGACGTGAGGGCCGCCATGCTCGTCCGCTCGAACGTGATGTCCAAGGGGTGCGTTGGCATGCGCCTCGAGTCCGTGCGCATGTACGTCGAGATGATCAACAGGGGCGTGGTGCCCGTTGTCTACGAGAAGGGATCCGTCGGGACGAGCGGCGATCTCTCGCCGATGAGCCAGCTCGCCGAGGTCGTGCTCGGCCAGGGCGAGGCGTTCTTCCGCGGCGAGCGCATGCCCGGCGGGGCGGCGTTGGGGAAGGCCGGGCTCGAGCCCCTGGTTCCGACCTACAAGGAAGGCCTCGGGCTGATCAACGGCCCGCAGATGATGACCGGGCAGTCGTGCCTTCTCCTCACCGACGCCACGCACCTGCTCTCGAACTGGTTGATCGCGTCGGCCATGGCCATCGACGCGCTCCGCGGCCGTCCCCAGGCCTTCGACGCGCGGCTCCACGCGCTGCGGAGGTTCGACGGCCAGAACGCGGCCGCCGCCGCCATCCGCCAGATGATCGAGGGCAGCGAGATCATCGCCAACGCCACGGGCAAGGTCCAGGACGGCTACTCCGTCAGGGCCACGCCGCAGGTATTCGGCCCGACCATCGACACGATCCACTGGGCCATGGACACGCCCGAGCGGGAGATCAACCCGGGCTCCGACAACCCGCTCTTCTTCCCGGAGCACGGGGTCCAGATCGCCGGCGCAAACTTCCACGGCCCGCACGTCGGGCTC
>CAZGVR010000426.1:0-585 GCA_964528945.1 uncultured Myxococcales bacterium | reverse complement strand
AGGGGGGCGTCAACTCGGGCTTCATGCTGACGCAGTACACGGCCGCGGCCCTGGTGTCGGAGAACAAGGTCTTCTCGCATCCTGCGAGCGTGGACTCCATCAGCGTGTCGGCCGACCAGGAGGATCACGTCAGCATGGGCCCGATCGCGGTCCGCAAGTTCCGCGAGATCCTGGACAACGTGGCCGGGGTCCTCGCGATCGAGATGATGTGCGCCGCCCAGGCCTTCGACTTCCGCGCGCCGCTCAAGCCGTCCCGGGCCAACGAGGCCGCGTGGCGGACGATCCGGTCGCGCGTCGAGCGGCTCGAGGACGACCGCCCCATGCACGCGGACATCAAGGCCATGAAGGACATGATCCTGGACGGCTCGATCCTCGCGGCCGTCGAGAAGGTGGTGGGCCCGGTCTCGCTCCGCTGGAAGTCCCCTAGATGAACACGGTGTCGCAGCCGAACTCCGCGCTCACGGACTCGTGCGTGCCGGCGAGGATGGCGTCGCAGTCCGGGCCGTAGAAGGTCACGGTTCCCATCCCGTCGGCGGCCGGGCAGGGCTCGGACCAGTCCCAGCCGTAGGCGTGATCCGTGATGTT
>CAZGVR010000425.1:1247-3779 GCA_964528945.1 uncultured Myxococcales bacterium | reverse complement strand
GAGGAGGTCCTCGAGGCCGGGCAGGTGCGAGTCGACGGCGATCGAGCCCTCATCCCCTCGGTGACGGGTCCCCGGGTCGAGGGCCGTTCCTGTCTCGGGTGCGGGGCCTGCGTGGACGCATGTCCCTACGACGTCGTGCGCATCGTGCTGGGCACGGACGGGCTCGGAGTGGCGCGCATCGACGAGGATGCCTGTCGGGAGTGCGGCTGCTGCGTGGCAGCTTGCCCTGTCGGTGCCATGGACCAGGCCTACTTCGGCCGATCCGCGATGCTCGCCGCCGTGGAGCGGCCAGGAGAGACCGTCCGCCTGAGGTGCGTCTGGAGCGGAGATCCCGGACCTGGAGGCGCCGTGGTGCCGCTGCCCTGCGCCGGGCGTGCGGACGCGGGGCTACTCCGCCATGCGCTCTCGGCCGGCGCTCTCGAGGCGAGGGTCGAGGGCTGCGGCGAGGCCGGCTGCAGGTACCGGAGTGGCGCCACCAGTGGCGCTGACGCCGCCCGGAGGCTGGCCTCCCTCGCGGAGAGGATCGGAAGGGCGACAGCGCCGCGGGTTCCGGGATCGATGTCCCGGTCCTCCCCCTCACGGGCTTGCGGGCCGTTCGAATCGGCAATGGAAGACGTCGAGAGGATGCTGGCGAGCCAGGAAGCCATGCCTCCCGCGCCGGTACTTGCCGGGTCCTCCGGCGACGGGAAGGCAGAGGCGATCCTCTGGCCCGGGTGCGCACCCTTCCTGGATGCGCTTGCAGGGCAGGACGTGCCGGTCACGCCCATGGACGGCCTCAGGGCCGCGGCAACCCTCCTCGGAGAGGCCGGCATCACGTTCACCCTTGCCGCCGGAGCCGTGACCTGCGGGGCCGCGTTGCTGAGGGCAGGCGACCCGGAGGGCTTCGCGCGGCTCGCGAGGAGCAATGTACGCGCCCTCGAGGCACTGGGTCCTCGCACCATCGTGTCGACCTGCCCCATCGCCCCGGACGGGCTGGAGCGCCAGGCCCGCTCCGAGGGCCATGCGTTCGGGTTCAGGGTGCTGCACCTTGCAGAGGCACTGGCCGCGAACGGGTGGACCCCGCCTCGCGGCCGGGGTTGCCGGACGACTGGCGAGACGGTTGCCCTCGCTTCCACTGGATCGTCGGCCGTCGACGAGGCCTGCATCTGGCTCCTCACCTCCGCCGGCCACGAGGTCGTGTCAGCGGGCTTCCCCCGGATGGAGGGCTGCCGATCGGGCGTGGCCCGCGCGCTGGCCGCGGCCCGCGATGCGGGTGCATCGATGCTGGTGACCGCCTCGCCCGGGGACGGGCTTCTCTCGTCGTATGCCACTAGGCCCGGGTCGTGGGATTCGTTCGGAGTCAGGGTTGCCGACCTCGCGGTCCTCCTGGCCGGAGGACTGCCATGAGCAGGATCGAGGCGCATCCCATCCTCGCGCCCAGGGAAGGCAGGCTGCTGCGCTTCTAGTGGAACGGCTCCTGGATCGAGGGACGCGAGGGGGAGGCCCTGTCTTCCGCGCTCTTCGCGGCCGGAGTCCGGGTCTTCGGCCATCACCCTCACGACGGCAGCCCACAGGGCATCTTCTGCGCCAACGGCCAGTGCTCGCAGTGCACGGTCATCGTGGGTGGCATGGCGGTAAAGTCCTGCATGATCCCGGTCCGCGAGGGCATGGACGCGAGGAGCTGCGACGCGGTGCCGGGGCTGCCGGCGGCCGATGCCTTGCCCCAAGTCGGCGAGACGCCCGTGGTCGAGACCGACGTGCTGATCATCGGGGGCGGTCCTGCGGGCATCAACGCGGCGACCGAGCTCGCCAGGCTGGGCATCGGGGGGATCCTGGTCGACGACAAGGAAGAGCTGGGCGGAAAGCTCACGCTGCAGACGCACTCCTTCTTCGGTTCCATCCGTGACTGCCACGCAGGCATGCGCGGCGTGGACATCGGGACGCTGCTGGCGCGGGATCTCTCCGCGGCGGGCAGGTTCGAGGTATGGCTCCGGACATCCGCGGTGGGCATCTTCTGCGACGGGGCCGTGGGCCTGGTCCGCGACGGCAGGCGCTTCGTGCTCGTCAAGCCGAGAGCACTCCTGGTGGCCACCGGCGCCCGGGAGAAGGCCCTGGCCATGCCGGGCGGTGACCTCCCGGGCGTGTACGGCGCGGGAGCGTTCCAGACGCTGGTGAACCGGGATCTGGTGCGAGCCGCGCGCCGCCTCTTCATAGTGGGCGGCGGCAACGTCGGCCTGATCGCAGGCTATCACGCGCTGCAGGCAGGGATCGACGTCGTGGGCCTCGTGGAGGCCCTGCCCGAGGTCGGGGGCTACAAGGTCCACCTGGACAAGCTCGTCAGGCTCGGGGTTCCGGTGTGGACGTCCCACACGGTCGCCAGGATCGAGGGCGACGGCAAGGTGGAGCGGGTGACCATCGCCGCGCTGGACGGCTCGTGGAGGCCCGTGGCCAGGAGCGAGCGGAGCTTCGACGTGGACACGGTCCTGGTCGCGGTCGGGCTCGCCCAGGTGAGCGAGATCGGACTCCACCAGATCCGCAGCCGCTTCGGGATGC
>CAZGVR010000425.1:0-1237 GCA_964528945.1 uncultured Myxococcales bacterium | reverse complement strand
AGTACGGCATGCCCGTGTGGACCGCCGGTGACGCGGACGTGATCGCCGAGGCGAGCGCGGCCATGTTCAGCGGCCGGATAACAGGCAGGTCCATCGCCCATCATCTCGGCGCCGGGGTCGGGAGCCCGGGATCGTGGGAGGCGACCGCCTCCGTGCTTCGGTCGAGGCCGGGGAGGACGCACGCCGGATCCCTTATCGAGCACGATCTCCCGGTCCAGCCGCTCATCCGCTGCTTCCAGGAGATCCCCTGCAACCCTTGCACGGAAGTATGCCCTGTCGGCCGGATCGCCATACCGTCGGGCCGGATCACGGATCTCCCGGACTTCCTCGGCGAGGAGTGCCTCGGATGTGGCCGCTGCGTCGCGGTCTGCCCGGGTCTCGCGATCACCCTTCTCCTCGAAGATGAGGGCCAGGGACGCGGGGTCGCCACGCACGTGGTGCCCTCGGAGCTCGAGGCTGGCAGTGCAGCGCCCGGACAGGCCGTCACGACCGTCGACACGGCCGGTGCCAGGGTCGGCCGCGGAAAGGTCCTCGCCCAGAGGATCCATCCCGACCTCGACCGCAGACGTCTCCTCCTCCTGGAGGTTCCCTGGCGCGACAGGCTCCGCGTGGCAGGCTTCCGCGTGCGCGAGCCGGCGGCCGGTGCGCAGCGCAGGGAACGGGCCGCAAGCCCGGCCACGATCGTGTGCCGCTGCGAGCGCGTCACCAGGGAGCAGGTCATAGGCGAGATCCGGCGCGGAGTCCGTGACCTGAACCAGATGAAGGCCACGCTGAGGATGGGCATGGGCGCTTGCGGCGGCCGGACCTGCGGGGAAGTCGTGATGCGGATCTTCCGGGAGGAAGGAGTGGATCCTTCCGAGGTCGAGCGGGGCACCGTCCGCCCGTTCGGGGAGGAGGTGCCGCTGGGAGTCTTCGCCGGCATCGAGGAGGAAGCATAGGTGCCTGGCTCGCGCAGGAAGGCGGTGGACGTCCTGGTGCTGGGCGCCGGAAGCGTGGGCGTGCCCATCGCGTACTTCCTTGCGAAGGGGGGCGCGCGGGTCTCGGTGGTGGACATGCACGCCTCCCCGGGCCGCGGGCAGAACAGGGCCGCGATCGGCGGGGTCCGCGCGACCCACTCGGATCCCGCGAAGATCCAGCTGTGCCTGGACAGCCTCGGGATCTTCTCGTCGTGGCACGAGGAGGTGGGCGACGACATAGGCTGGAAGATGGGCGGCTACTGCTTCCCGGCCTTCGGGGA
>CAZGVR010000424.1:0-3793 GCA_964528945.1 uncultured Myxococcales bacterium | reverse complement strand
GCCCGACCCCCCCTCCCGCGAGCATCGACCAGGCACACGTGATCATCGCGGTGATGACGACCACGTAGACGATCACCGGTACCCTCATCGGTCCGAGCCGCTTCCACAGCCAGGCGAGGACGACCGCACCCGGCACCAGCGCCACGGCCCCGCCGGCGATCGCCGAGGGCCCCCAGACCGCATGGGTCAGGAAGGCCGCGATGTAGAGGGCATGCCCCACGAGGAAGGCCACGAGGCCCGCCAGGAAGGCCTTTGCGTGAGGCAATGCCAGGCAGACGTCACCGATCAGGCAGACGCACAACCCGGCGACGACCCACCTTGCATAGGCCCCGCTCCAGCCGTACTCGCCCCTGGAGGTCCAGATGACAGCCGCGGAAACGAAGGTCGCGGACAGGGCCGTCTTGGCGGCCAGGGACGCCCATGTCCAGCCCTTGCGCTCGAAGACGAGCAGCAGGACGAGCAGCGTCGCGGCCACCAGGGCGATACCGATATTCACTGGCAACATGCTACCTCTCCATCGGAGCCCGGCCTCTCGTACAGGAGCGCCCTGACGAGCCTGATCTTGGAGAACTCCCAGAGGCTGATGAGCGTCAGGAAGCCCTCGCGCCCGAGCAGCCTTCGCGTTATCTGCCGGTCTGTGAGACCATCCCGCCTCAGCCTGTCGGCCTCCTCGGCGAGCCTCTCGAGGTACGCGACCTTGCGCATCATCGCGGCCGCGGCGTCCTGGACCGGACCCGACTGGGCACAGAACAGGGTCCGGGGCCCGCACGCCGCGACCCTCCTGAGGGAGTCCATCTGGGCCCATACGTCCTCCACCCCGCGCAGCAGGCGCGTCCGCTCGTCGACGAAGAGGTCCCCGGTGAAGGCCCATCCCTCCTCCCGCTCGATCAGGCACACGTGGTCGGGCGCGTGGCCTGGCGTGGTAATTACCTCCCACCTGCGGCCGCCGCAAGCCAAGGCCTGGCCCAGAGGCTCCGCGCGGAATGCGCGCGGGGTCCCGAAGAGCACCCTCCTGTACAGTGGCATGCGCGCACCCTCGGCTAGCATCCCGATCGCCGCCCCGTGAGCGAACACCGGGATCCCGAACCTGGAGCTCACGAGCCCCGCCGCCCCCGCGTGGTCCTCGTGGTGATGGGTCAGCACTATCGCCTCGGGCCGTCGGGACTCGAGCGCCTCGAGGATCCGTCCCGCCGTCACGGCCGGGCCCGTGTCCACGAGGAGGCCGTCCACGAGGTAGGCGGACATCCCGTGGATGGGCCGGCCCATGACTGAACGGGCCATCCTTATCCTCGTCACGGGCCCGATCTCGGAAACCTGGAGCATGTGGCGAGAGCTGTATAACCCGAAGTCGCCCGCCTTTTCCACTTGACATCCGAGCTACAAGGGACCAAAGAGGCGCACGCTGCCGGATTCTCGCCGGCTAGGGGTGCAGGCATGGGACTCGCGAGGTCGAGGAACATAGGGATCGCGGCGCACATCGACGCCGGGAAGACCACGGTCACGGAGAGGATCCTCTACTACACGGGGATCACCCACCGTCTCGGGGAGGTCCACGACGGCGAGGCGACCATGGACTTCATGAAGCAGGAGCAGGAGCGCGGCATAACCATCGCCTCGGCCGCCATCACCTGCCAGTGGAACGACCACGACGTGAACATCATCGACACGCCGGGCCACGTGGATTTCACCATCGAGGTCGAGCGTTCCATGAGGGTCCTCGACGGCCTCGTCACCGTGTTCTGCGCCGTGGGCGGCGTGGAGGCGCAGAGCGAGACCGTCTGGGGCCAGGCAAATCGCTACCGCGTGCCCAGGATCTGCTTCATCAACAAGATGGACAGGCCCGGCGCCGACTTCAGGGACGTCATCTCCCAGCTGGACGACAGGCTCGACGCCAAGCCCGTTCCCTTCCAGATCCCCGTGGGATCGGAGGCCGGCTTCAGGGGGTGGTGGATCTCGTCGAGATGAGGGCGTGGACCTTCCCCGAAGGAGCGGCAGTGGCGTGCGAGATACCCGAGGCGCTCGTAGAGGAGTCGAGGGCCAGCCGCAAGGAGATGGTCGAGAAGCTGTCCGAGTTCTCGGACGAGCTCGCAACGATGTACCTCGAGGAGCGCGAGGTCCCGGCGTCCATCATAAAGGAGGTCGCCCGGCAGTGCGTCATCGGATCCATGCTCACCCCGGTCTTCTGCGGGGCCGCCTACAGGAACATGGGGATCCAGCCTCTGCTGGATGCCGTCGTCGACTACCTGCCGAGCCCCCTCGACCGCGGCCTCGCGACCGGGACCAGCACCTCGGATCCGTCCAGGGTCGAGGCCAGGAGTCCATCCGCGGGCGAGCCGTTCTCCTGCCTCGCGTTCAAGATCATCCACGACCCCTACGTCGGGCAGCAGACCTTCGTCAGGACCTACTCGGGCGTTCTCAGGCCCGGCAGCCAGGTGCTGAACACGTCCACCGGTCGCAAGGAGCGCGTGAGCAGGGTCCTTCGCATCCACGCCAAGTCGAGGATCGACCTGGGAGAGGTGGGACCCGGCGACATCGTGGCCCTGATCGGGCCGAAGAACACCCTGACCGGGCACACCCTGTGCGACCCGTCCGCCCCGATCCTGCTCGAGAGCGTGCAGGTCCCGATCCCGGTGATCAGCGTCAAGGTCGCGGCAGGCGGCCGGAAGGAGGAGGAGAAGCTCCACGACTCCTTGCGTCGGCTGTCGCTCGAGGATCCGTCCTTCCTCGTGAAGCGAACGGACAGGATCCACGAGACCGTGATCTCGGGGATGGGCGAGCTCCACCTCGAGATAATCGTGGATCGCCTCATGACCGAGTTCGGGGTCGAGGTCTCGGTGGGCGCCGTATCGGTGGAGAAAAAGGAGACCGTCTCCCAGACGGCCGTGCACGAGTACAGGCACGTGAAGCAGACGGGCGGCCACGGACAGTACGCCCACACGGTGCTCAGGGTCGAGCCCAACCCGGGGAAGGGCTTCGAGTTCGAGAACCGGGTCGTCGGCGGCAGGGTGCCGGTGGAGTACGTGCCGGCCGTCAGGAAGGGGGTCGAGGACGTCCTCGAACGCGGCATTCTCGCCGACTACCGGGTCGTCGACCTCAGGGTGGTCCTGCTCGACGGGAGCGCCCACGACGTCGACTCCTCTGATCTCGCGTTCCGCTCCTGTGCGAGCACGTGCCTGAAGGAAGCCTTCATGAGGGCCTCGCCCAGGCTGCTCGAGCCGATCATGTCGCTCGAGCTGGCGACTCCCGACGAGTTCATAGGGGATCTGATCGGTGACCTTTCGCAGCGCAGGGGCAAGGTCCATCACATGCGCCGCTACCGCAAGGGCTCGCAGAAGATCTCGGCCGAGGCCCCCCTCATGGAGATGTTCGGCTACGCCACGGCGGTGCGGTCACTGTCCTCCGGACGGGCGAACCACTCGATGGAGCTGGCCCGCTACTCCGCGCTCCCGGAGAAGCTCATGGAGAAGGTGCTCGAGGAGGCGCGCGCCAGGATGAGGGGGGAAGCCTGAGAGGGGTGGCCCTGGGCTAGAAGTCCTCCAGGATGCGCTCGTCCGCGAGGGGCGCCAGGTGGTAGTCGCTGTTCAGGTGCTCCAGGATCCAGCGCTTCCCGGTCCTGCTCAGCGTGGTTATGGACCCGGTGTCAATCCTCATCCTCCAGAAGGCCGCCAGATCGATCTCGAGCAGCCGGCAGACCAGCGCCTTGCAGATCACGCGGTGCGTGCACGCGACGAACTGGGATCAGTCGTGGCCCGAGGCCAGGTCCTCCAGCGCGAGGACCGCCCGGTCCGCGGCG
>CAZGVR010000423.1:0-3805 GCA_964528945.1 uncultured Myxococcales bacterium | reverse complement strand
ATCGCGTCCGGGCGGCAGCCGAGGGCGCTGGACGTCTGCGTGCTGGGCGCGGGCGTGGTCGAGCACTGATGGCTCGTGTCCCTGACGATGTACCCGTCCCAGGTGCAGCACGGCTGCGTCGGGTTGCACTCGGTGTTGCAGACCCCCGTCGATGAATTGCACCCGAAGAAGCAGTCCATGCAGTCCGTCGACCCGCCGTAGTCCACGCACTGCTGGTCAGCGCCGCAGCTTCCGATGTCCACCCACGAGGACCACTGGCTGTTGGCATCCGAGCATCCGGAGTCGTAGCCCGTGCAGTGCCTGTAGAGCTCCGCGGCCTGCAACCCCCCGCCGCACGTGGTCGAGGAGCACATTGTCATCACCGACACGGGCTCGGGATCGCATATCTGCTCGGGCGGCAGGAACACGCCAGCGGCCGCGTTGCAGCACGGGCCCGACGTGCAGTCCGGGGACAGGCACGCCCCGCCGTCGCACCCGAACTCGCAGTCGGTGCACATCGAGTAGGAGGAGCCGTCCGTGACGCAGACCTGGCCCGATGTGCAGTTGCCGGTCGTAGTCCATCCGTCGCCCCCGACCTCTCCGACGCAGTCCGGCGAGTCGCCCGTGCAGAACTGACTCACGACCTGCGACTGGGCATCGGCCCCGCAGCCCGTGCCGCTGCACCTGTACTCTGTCCACTGCGCGCATATGACGTCCGCACCGTGGAAAGTGCCGGCGTCCTCGTTGCAGCACTGTCCGGCAGTGCACTCGGGCACTCCGTCCTCGGGCGCGTCCGGATCCACGTGCGTGTCGTCGACCCCGTCGTCAGGAGCGTCCGCGTCAGGATCGGATGGTGCATCCCCATCGCCCGCGTCGCCGTCCACGGACGTGTCCGAGTCGGACGAGTCCCCGATATGGTCAGATGACGTGTCCTCATCTGTCGTGAACTCGGTCGAGCATCCCGCGGTCGCCGCCAGGATCGTCGCAGCCAGAATGGTCGCCTGAATCCGCATGGAAGTCGCCCTCCTTGATCCGGTGTCGCTGGTATTTAGCACCGATCCGTTCCCGGCGCACCCCCAGGCCCGCGTACGGGCCGACCGTTCAGGGAGCAGAGCCGTGCACGGCCTCGTAGGACGAGATCTCGGCGTCGGTCAGGGCCTCGAGAGCCTTCAGCTTGGCAAAGGCCGGGGAAAAGGCCGGATCCAGCACGGCCGCCCTGTGGAGCCACTCCATGGCCTCCTCCTTGCTGCCGTCTGCGATCAGGACGAGGGCTCCCTCGAAGTAGAGGCCGGCGTCCGGGAACTCCTTCTTGACGGCGATCGCGAACGAGCCCTTGGCCTTGGCGAGGTTGGGCTTGCCGCCGCGGGCATGCCTCGACCTCACAATCTCGGCCCACACCGCCGTCGCGAGCGATGGCTCGTACGAGGACGCGATCTCGGAGGCCGCCTTCCTGAGGACGTTGTCCGAACCGGATTCGTCCCTCGTCGCGTCGAGCGCCCTGGCGGTCACGATGGCTGCATCGAGGTAGTGGGGGCCGCTCACGTCCATGGCGGCCTGGCCCGCGACCGCTGCCTCGGCCGGGTCGCCGGCGCCGAGGAGCGCCCATGCCTTCTCCACCATGAGGGCCGCGTGCTTCTCGTTGCCCGGGAGGGCCTGCGCGACCAGCGAGGCTGCCGCCTTCGCGTCGCCGGTCAGCCTGAGGACGCGCGCCTCGAGCGCGAGCGCGTCCGGGTCTCCTGCGTTCCTGGCCACGGCGGCATGGGCGGCCTTCAGCGCCTCCTCCTTCCTCCACATCTCCAGGTACGCGTCCGACAGGGCACCCAGGAGAAGGACCGACTCCGGCTCGAGCCCTGCGATCCCGTCGAGGATCGCCATGCTCTCGCCCGGGCCCGAGACCCTGTAGATGGAGAGCGCGAGCATGATCCCGACCATGGGATCGTCCCCAGCATCGAGCGCCTTGCGGAGGAGAGGCACGGCCTCTGCATGGCGTCCGAGGAGGAAGAGGAACCGCCCTTCGAGCGCGATCGCGCATGGCGGATCGCTTCCGAGGCCGGCAAGCGCCTTCCCGGGATCGCCGCGCAGCCAGCTGCGCAGCGCCTCCGCGCATGCGCCGTAGGGCCCCTCGGCGATCTCCTTCAGGAGGCCGCGGGCCTCCTTTCCGTGGCCGGCATCCACCAGGGCCAGCGCCGCCCGCAGCGGGGAGGAGTCGGCCTGCCCTGCGCTCCTGAAGGCCGCTGCCGCGGCCTCGAAATCTCCTGACTCGAGCGCGGCGCGGGCCGCGAGCAGGGACTTCCCGCCTGCCTCGAGATCCGGCCTGCCCTGGATCAGCTCGAGCGCCCTGGCAGCCGACGCGGGCCGCCAGATGGCCAGGGCGGACTCCGCCACCTCGGTGAGTGCCATCGTCGGCGTGCTCTCGCCGATCTCGAGCACGGACAGCGTGTCGAAGGCCCCGACCACGTCCCCCGACAGCCGCCTGGCCTTCGCGCACCTCGCAACCGCGAGCGGGTTGCCCTGCATGCCCTCCATGGCCCTGGACAGGGGCTTCACGGCCTCGCCGTACTTGCCCTGCTCGAGCAGGAGCAGCCCCCTGGCATAGTGACCCCTCGTCGCCAGCAGCGGCGGAGCCCCGTCGATCTCGCCGCCCACGGAGCCCAGTATCCCGTCCGCCTCGGCCAGGGCCTCGCCGGTTCCGGTCTCCACGAGAGCGAGCGCGAGCGTGAGCTGGGCGTCGAGCCTGCCCACGTGCTTCTCGAGCGAGGATCTGAGGAGGGCCGCGGATGCCTCGTTCTGGCCCAGCCTCTGTCTGATCTGACCGAGCACGGTGATGGCCGGCAGGTATGGATCGTCCTCGACTGCCATGAGCTCGAGCTCGACCCTGGCCTCGAGGTCGCTCCCGGACGCGGCCAGGGCCATGGCCTTGGCGAGCTTGACCTCGTCCGATTCCAGGTCTTCCCTGGACAGCTTGCCAGCGCTGGCGACGGCCTCGCCGGCCTTGCCCTCGGCCACGAGCACCAGGATCGATGCCGCCCGGAACAGGGGTCCCCCGCCGTCCGGCCCCGAGAGCGAGACCGCCTTGCGCGCCCTCTCCGCGCCGGGCTCGGCAGGACCGTTGCGCAGGGAATCGAGCGCCAGGGCATAGGCGAGGGCTGCCTGGATGTCCTTCCGGCCGGGATGCTCGGCCGCCAGGTCGTCCAGGCTGGCCACCGCTCCCCGGACCCCGTCGATCGTGTCCAGCGCGATCTCCTGCCGCGCCTTCTCCACGGCCGACCTGATGATCATCGACCTGACCCAGAAGAAGACCCCGGCGCCGAGAACGGCGAGTACCAGCGCCGCGATGCCCGCGAAGATCGGGATCCTCAGGCGGCGCCACATCACGTGCCCCCGGTCCAGCTCCATGACCGGGGATACGGAGCGGGACGGGGATCTGAGCTCGTCGTAGTTCATCCCGGCGCGAAAATAGCATCAATGGGACCCGGCGCACAACCCGTCCGGAGCCCGCAACTTGCGAGCCCGGTCGTACGGTGCAATAATTTGCCCCCATGCGCCATACAAAATGGGTCATTGCCACGATAGCAACGCTCCTCGCGGGGCTCTTCACCGCATCATCCGGCGCCCAGGCGCAGGACGCGGGGGTCTACGACAAGGTGGTGGCGGCCATCGATCCGCTCATCACCGGGGACGAGGAGGCCAGGATCGCCGCCGCCAAGACCCTGGCCGCTCTCCGGGCCGTGTACTCGGTCCCGGCGCTCGACGAGGCGCTCGCGGACGAATCCGTCCAGGTGAGGACGGAGGTCGTCAAGGCCCGGGGGGGGATCGCCCACAAGTC
>CAZGVR010000422.1:0-3824 GCA_964528945.1 uncultured Myxococcales bacterium | reverse complement strand
CCGGCCTCGACGGCGGCATGTACATCATGGACACGGGCTTCAAGCGCGACGACATCGGCCGCGTGCGCAAGGGCTGGGACATGATCCAGCGGAACGTCGAGAAGATGAGGTCCATGGTCCTCGACGTGCTCTACTACGCCAAGGAGCGCGAGCCGGGCTGGGAGCAGCTCGACGCGCTCGAGCTCGCGGGCGACGTGGCCGGGCTCGTGGAGCAGAAGGCGGCGAAGCAGGGGATCTCGTTCAGGCGGGAGTTCGACGGCGGCGCGGGCCAGCTCGAGGCCGACGGCCGGGCCATACAGTCCATGCTCGTGAACCTGCTCGAGAACTCGCTCGACGCGTGCCGCACCGACCGCATGAAGCCCGACCACGAGGTGCGCTTCGGCGTGTCGCGCCGGGACGGCCACGTGGTCTTCGAGATCGTGGACAACGGCGTGGGCATGGACCAGGAGACGCGCGAGAAGGCCTTCAGCCTGTTCTTCTCCTCGAAGGGCACGGAGGGAACGGGGCTCGGCCTTTTCGTCTCCAACAGGATCGCGCGCAAGCACGGCGGCAGCATCGACATCGCCTCGCGCCCGGGCGAGGGCACGCACTTCACCGTGAGGATCCCCGTTACCCGCACCGAGCCGTCCCCGCCCCTGCCCGGCACGCGCGAGCCCATCGTGTGCGGCGGCTAGGGTAGGGGTCACTCCGCTAGGGTAGGGGTCACTCACCGCCTCCGTTCCCCCTTTGATTCCTGGGCGTTCCGGACCCGATCGCGCGATCACCCGTCAGGAATGACACGGGCGAGGAAGGCGGGCCGTCTCGGGCATGGGCCGCCGCGCCACGGCCGGGTCAGGGATTCAGTTCCGGATGCCGTGCAAACCGGCTCCCATCCGGGCCGCTTGCAGATCGGTCCGGGAGCGCCGGCCGCTCCGTCAGGTGCAGGCGTCCGTGCAGGTGTCGGCCAGGTTGCCAAAGGCCGTGAGGACCGTGGGGCCGACCGTGAGCCTTCCGACCAGATCGCAGACCTCGCACTGCGGGAGCACGGTGTTCTCATGGACCAGAAGTGTCGACGACACCGTCGTGAGCGCGTCGAGGCCGGCGAGGCTCGAGAGCGCGGCGTTCCCTTCAATGTACAAGTCCAGACCCACGGACTCGAGCCCGCCCAGCCCTGTCATGCTCGTCAGGGAGTCGTTGCCGAAGATGACCACGGCGCCCGAGACGGACGTGATCCCGTCCAGCCCGACCAGGCTGGTCAGCGAGGCGTTCCCGGAGACGTGGAGGGAGGCGAGCGAGGAGGCGACGATGCCGATCCCGGCGATGTCAGTCAGGCTCGGATTGTTTGCAATCGTCACGGTATCGAGCGACTCCAGGCTCTCGAAGCCCGAGATGTCGGCCAGGGCCGGGTTGCTGTCTATGGACAGCTCCACGCCGACGGATTCGAGGCTCGAAAAGCCGGAAACGAAGACGAGGCCTGGGTTGTGCATGAATCCCATGCCGCTGCCAACGCTGACGAGGCTGTCCAGGCCTTCGGTCGAGGTCATTGACTCGTTGGATATCACTATGAGCCCGCCTTCCACGGACACCAGGCCGCCCAGCCCTTGCAGGTTCGGGAGGAGCGGGTTCGAATCGACCGACAGGTTGCCGACCGAAGCCAGGCTGTCGAGCCCACCGAGACCGACGAGAGCCAGGTTCCCCCCAAAACTGACGGTCCCGCCGACCGAGATCAGGGCCTCCATGGCGATGCTCTCCAGTGTTCTCTGCCCGTGTACGTAGAGATCTCCTCCGATCCAGACGAGGCCGGGCAACTGTATCTTGTTGAGAGTTGCCGACGGGGAAACGGAGAGGTTCCCGGTCACGCAGTCGTAGGCCCTGAGCACGTCCACGTCCGCTGCGGTCGTGATCGTGTAGTCACCATCGTAGCAGTCGTCCGGGGCCTCGGCATCGGTCTCAATCTCTTCCTCGGCGTCGGTGCACGCGTCGCCGCCCGTGTCGGCCGCCGTATCCGCACTCGTGTCCGCCGCAGTGTCGGCCTCGACGTCTGCATCCGCGTCCGCATCGCCCTTGCCGCCTCCGCAGCCCGCGAGGATCAGGGCCACCGACGTCATGGCCAGTATCGGTACGCGAGATCCTGCCGCTCCGCGGTCCATCAATCCCTCCTTTCCGAGGCCGGCTGTGCGGAACTCCAACGTCACGTCGACCCGAGCCGGGTCACCGACAGGGACGCAAGAAACGTTGCAACCCGTTGTTTGCGATGCCAAGTGGACGCCTCCATCGAGCCTACAGATTACCTCATGTGCCGCGCGAGGACGAGTTGGCTGGAAGGGTTGACCGGCCCGGCTGGAAAATACAAAGTCGTGATGTCTGACAGTGACTTGCGGCACCAGGAGAAATTCGATGGTTCAGGACAAGGGCATTAACGGCCGGCGCAGCACGGACGTGATCGTGGTCGGGGCCGGCGTATCCGGGCTCACGGCGGCCTGCACGCTCGCGCGGCTCGGGCTCGGCGTGCTCGTGGTCGAGAGGGAGAACAGGCCAGGCGGACGGGTGGCCGAGCTGGCCTGCATGGCGACCGACAGGTGCAGGAGGTGCTCTGCGTGCCTGCTCCACGACCTCCGATCCGAGGCTGACCGATACGCTTCCATAGTCGTCCGGACCGGCTGCACCGTGACCGGCGCGGCGAGGACCGCATCCGGCTCGACCCTGGACGTGGCCCCTGCGGCAGCCGTTGCAAGTGCTGGAGCCGGCGCAGGACAGGCCGAGACGTGGACCGCCCGGGCGGCCATGATCTGCACCGGGTTCGACGTGTTCGACGCTGCCCGCAAGCCCTTCCTCGGGTACGGCAGGCTGCCCGGGGTCGTGACCACGCTCGAGCTGGATCACGTGCTTGCCCGGGACGGGGCTGCCGGCTGGCTCGTCCAGGGCGCCGTGCCGCGCCGCGTGGCGTTCGTGCAGTGCGTGGGATCCAGGGAGTCCAAGGAGGGCCGCGGGTACTGCTCGCAGGTCTGCTGCCAGGTATCGCTCAGGCTTGCCGGCAAGCTGCTCCAGGCCTCCCCGGAAACGGAGATCACGATCCACTACATCGACCTCCAGCTCGCGCGCCGCAACGTGGCCGCGACCCACGAGGAGCTCAGGACCAGGATCAGGTTCGTGCAGGGCGTTCCCGGCGAAATCACGGCCTCGCCAGGCGGCGGGCTGCTCGCAAGGCACGAGGATCGCGGCGACGGCAAGGGCACGAGCACCGTGTTCGACGCGGTGGTGCTCGCCGTGGGCATGGCCCCGCGGCCCGACACCGCCCGCATCTGCGCATGGCTGGGCATCGAGCCCGGCGGTTACGGCTTTGCCTCGCACGGCGCGTGCCCGGTCGTCGCGGCCGGCGCGTGCACGTTCCCCATGGACATCCAGGGTTCCATGAACGAGGCGCGGGACGCGGCGCGCGCGGTCGCGCGTGCGCTCGGCACAGGAGGGTATGCTGCGGCCGCCGGGGCCGCTGGCGAGGCGCGCCATGGCTGAGCCAAGGATCGGCGTCCTCGTCTCGAAGACCGTGTCCGGCAGGCCGGTCGGGATCGACTGCGACGCCCTCGGCAAGAGGCTGGCGTCCCTGCCGAGGCCGCCGGCCGCCATCGTGCCGGGCCCGGATCCCATGGACCCGGCCGCAGCCGACTTCGTGGCAAGGGCCATGAAGGACGAGGGCCTCGACGCCGTGGTCCTCGCAGGCGGATCCCAGCGGGCAATCGCCGGCAGGCTGGGCGCCATCGCACCAGTAATCCTGCCCTGCTCCATCTCGTTCGCGGACATCGAGGGCCACGCGTCACGCGTGCACCCGGATCCGGCAGCGCGCGCGC
>CAZGVR010000421.1:3309-3834 GCA_964528945.1 uncultured Myxococcales bacterium | reverse complement strand
ACTGCTGCTCCGGCTTCTGCGACGGGACGCCCCACTGCGCCAGCCCGTGCCAGGAGCTCCATGTCGTGGACGTAGGCCTCTCGGATCTCGTCGGGGTCCTGCCACGCGATGTCCGCCGGCTCGACGTAGATCCCCTTGCAGATGCGGACCGGAACGCCGGCAAGATCCAGCGCGGCGATGTCGTCAGGAGTCCTCTTGAGCGAGGCCTGCAGGGCAATACCCACGTTCGTGTGCCTGGCGCGAAGCTCGCCGAAGATCCGGAGCGTGGCATCGGTCGCCGTGTGATCCTCCATGTCGATCTGCACGACCGTCCCGTGCGAGGCCGCGGCCTCGACCACCTTTCCGATCGATTCGAGCGCGACATCCTCCCCCATGCCCAGTCCCAAGAGCGACGGCTTGATCGAGAGCGATGCTCCGCCGGCCTCGGCGGCCACGCGCGAGGCCAGCGCCAGGTACTCGGAGACGGCGGCGTCGGCCTGCTGCCTGGACCCGACGCCTTCTCCGAGCACGCCGCGCGTTGCCAGC
>CAZGVR010000421.1:0-3299 GCA_964528945.1 uncultured Myxococcales bacterium | reverse complement strand
CAGCTCCCTGACGACGCCCATGGCATCGTCCGCGGTCTCGCCGGCCACGTAGCGCCGACCCGACATCCGGACCAGGAAGCCGGGCACGACAGGCAGGAGGCCCTTCACCGCTCGTTCGAGTATGCCTGCAGCCCACCTCCGATCGACATCTAGGGCCGCGGCCGGGCAGCGTCACCGGAGCGATCCGAGATTTCCCTTCCATCGGGACCGCCGATGCTCTAAGTGTGGTCCGGACACTTGGGCCGGAGGAGCATGCAGCAGGAGGGAACAGGAAAGGTGGCGGCAGGCGCGCCGAGGCCGTGGTGCGTCCTCCTCGTCATCGGCACTGCAACGATTCTCACGGCCCTGTCCGGGTCGAGCATCAACCTCGCGCTCCCGGTCATGGGAAGCGAGATGTCCATACCGATCGAGAAGGCCGGGGTCATCGTCACCTCGTTCATGGTGACCATGACCGCCTTCCTCTTCGTCTCGGGGTGGCTCGGCGACAGGATCGGGCACTCACGCATGTACTTGTACGGGTTCGTCCTCTTCGGGCTCGCCTCGCTCGCATGCGGCCTGGCGCCTGGATTCGGGCTCCTCGTCGGGGCGAGGGCCATCCAGGGCATGAGCGGCGCCATGATCATGACGAGCGGCCCGGCCCTGCTCACGACGTCCTACCCGCCCGAGCAGCGGGGACGGGCGCTCGGAATGCTGTCCACGGCCACTTACGTCGGGCTCACGGCAGGACCCTTCCTCGGCGGCATGGTGCTGGGGACCATCGGATGGCGATGGATCTTCCTGTCGAACGTGCCCACGACCGCAATCGTGCTCGCGCTCGGATGGGTGCTCCTTCCGCGTGACGCGGCTAGGATCGACCCCTCCCGCGGCCTCTTCCCTGACCCGGGCATGTTCAGGTCGCGCGTCTTCACCGGCGCGGTCATCGCCGCGCTCGGCAACTACGTCGCTGTCTTCGTGCCGACCATCCTGGTGCCCTACTTCCTCGAGGAGGCCCTGCTCGAGAGCCCGGAGCGGTCCGGCCTGATCCTCGCCTTCCAGCCGCTCGTCATGGCGATCGTGGCCTCGCCGTCCGGACGCCTCTCCGACAGGATCGGGACGAGGTGGCTGTCCGTGGCCGGCCTCGTGATCATGTCCGGCGGCATGCTCGGACTCGCGCGGATAGGGAGGGACACCCCCCTTCCGATAATTGCCGCCTGGCTCTCCGTTATGGGCCTTGGTACGGGCGTATTCATCTCCCCGAACTCGAGCGCGCTCATGGGATCCGCGTCGCGCAGCGGACAGGGCATGGCCAGCAGCATGATGGCCGCGGCCCGGACCATCGGGATGATGCTCGGCGTGGCGATGGGAACTGTGGTCTTCCGCCTGGCCGGTGGGATGACGGGCCAGGAGTGGACCGCGACCGACATCAATGCCTTCGAGATCTCCATGTTGGCCGCCTCCGGCGTGGGGATCCTGACCGTGATCCCTGCGGCCCTCGGAGGGCTCCCGGGGTCTACGTCTCCCCGGCCGCCCCGGGCAGCGCCAGGATCAGGCCGAGCATGAGGCCAGCTGCCGCCTTCTCCCCGCGCTGCGGAACGTCGACCGAGACCTGCACGAGGATCTCCAGGATCTCGGTCAGGACGGCGTTGTATCCGAGGGCGAGCCCTCCGATCTCGAGGATCCTCTCGCCTTCCCGTCCCCCGTGGCGGACCCCCGCGTCCAGCTCGATCAGGAGCTGGTGCCCATCGGAGACGGTCCAGTATATCCCGGACAGAAGCCCCATGGACGGGACCAGCGAGGCCCGGGAGCCCGGCCCCTCCACGCCGGGGAGGATCGGATCGGCCGATGCGAGATGGCCTTCCACTCCCAGTGTCTCACCCACGGCGAGGTAGAGGCCCGCGAGAGCCAGATCCGGCGCGAGATCGAGGTTGAGCTCCAGGGACGGCGTGACCTCGATCCCTTCCCCGGTGATGCAGAGGTCGAGCACGAGATCCAGGTCCACGTGGTCCGTGTCCACAGGCGTTCCGAAGATCCCGAACCCCGCCACCCTTGCCCGTCGGCCCAGCGCCCCGTCGGCCGACCAGCCAGCAACCAGGTATCCGGAGAAGCGATCCACGAATCCCCACCCGATCAGGGTCTCGGCCCAGACCGATCGGTCGAACGTGCCCATGCCGAGGCCGTCGATCCCGCCGTAGAGCTCGATCTCCGATGGCCCTACTGCGTATGTCTCTGTCGTGTCAGCCGCCCTTGCCTCGTCCGGGATGACTGGGCCTGAGCAGAAAACGACGATCGCAGCAGCTTCGAGCGTTCTTCTCGACATCAGCGCTCACACCTCATGGCCTTCTCCGTGGAGGTGGTCGTGGTCGTCCGCCGGCTCCCCAGCGGGCATCGAAGGGAGCGAGCCGCCGCACACAGGACACCCCTGGAGCCGGAGCGGCCTATCCAGGCCGCCCTTCGCGAGAAGGTCCCCGTCCCCCATGATCGAGGCAGTGGGTCCGTCCGCGAGTACCCTTCCTTCCTTGAGGACGATCGTGCGGGTGCAGAGGTCGAGGGCCATGTCAAGGTCGTGGGTCGCCAAGATCTTCGTGTGCCTGAACGTAGCGAGCAGGCCGATGAGCGCCTTCCGGCTTCTCGGATCCAGGCCTGACGTGGGCTCGTCCATCACCAGTATATCAGGCGACATGGACAGCACCGTCGCTATGGCGACGGCCCTCTTCTCGCCGCCCGACAGCCTGTACGGCGGCCTCCGCGCGAGGTGCAGGGCCCCGACCGTCTCGAGCGCCTCCCTGGAGCGCTTATCTACCTCGTCGGGCGGGAGGCCCATGTTGACGGGCCCGAAGGCCACGTCCTCCCACACCGTGGGCATGAAGAGCTGGTCGTCAGGATCCTGGAACGTCATGCCCACGGCCCTACGCGCGGTCGCGACCGTCCCGGGCACGAGCGTGTACCCCCCGACGTTCATGGTGCCGCTCCTCGGGAGGTGGTGGCCGTTCACGTGGAGGAGAAGGGTCGATTTTCCCGCACCGTTCGCGCCCACGACCGCAACGGATTCACCGTGCGTGATCCTGAAGGAGACGCCTGCCAGAGCGGGCGTACCATCGGGGTAATCGAAATGGACGTCCCTGGCCTCTACGATGTGGTGGCTCACGGCAAGCTCCCCGCGAGGGCACTGCCGAGCAGGCCGGTCAGATCCTCGATCCTGGCCGCGACCAGGAATGCCGTCCACGAGAGCACGAACAGGATCTCGCGGCCGCCGAAGTGCATGTTCCCGGCAACCCTGATCTCGCCGTCGAACCCCCTGCAGACCATGGCGAGGTGGATTC
>CAZGVR010000420.1:0-3843 GCA_964528945.1 uncultured Myxococcales bacterium | reverse complement strand
CTCGTCGTACCTGTACTCCGTCCGCCCCGAGAAGAGTAGGGATCGGAGCGAGAAGAACACCAGTCCTATGAGCAGGACCCACATGCCCATGTTCAGCAGGTTCCGGCCCGTGAACCAGCCTTCCGGCTCCACGGGGGTCTTTGGTTCTTGCGCCATTCGACGTCCTACATATAGCCACTGCCCGGGTTAAATCAATGTGCACGTCCGAAGGCCAGCTGCCCGCAGGACGCGAGCACCTGCGCGCCCCTGCGTCTCCTCAGGAGGACGTCGATCCCGCGGTCGAGGAGGATCTGCCTGAAGGCCGCCACCGCCTGCCCGGACGGAGGCTCGAGCCCGACGCCCTCGAACGCGTTCAGCGGGATCAGGTTCACTCGCGCCCTGATCCCGTGGAGCGCCGACGCCAGCGCCGCAGCCTGCCTTGCCGAGTCGTTCACCCCTGCCACCAGGACGATCTCGACCGTGATCCTGTCCCGCGGAGGGAGCGGGTAGTCCCTCATGGCGTTCAGGATCGACTCCAGATCGCTCTCGTGTCCCGGACCCATCAGCCGCGCCCTCACCGCCGGATCCACTGCGTGGACGCTCACGGCCAGGCCCAGCCGCCCTCCGAAGAGATCGCCGAGCCTGCGGATGCCGTCCGGGCGCCCGATCGTGGAGATCACGATCTTCCTCTGCGGGAAGGCCTCCCCCCTCTTGTCCACGAGTATGCGGATCGCCGTCTCCACGGCCTCCAGGTTGTCCAGCGGTTCGCCCATGCCCATGAACACGACCCTGTTCACCCGGTCGCCCGAGCCGGCGGCGATCCGCCTCGCGCCGATCACCTGGGCCAGGATCTCGGCCGGCGCGAGGTTCCTCCTGAAGCCCTCGCGACCCGACCTGCAGAACCGGCACCTGACCCCGCAGCCCACCTGCGTCGACACGCAGAGCGTTGCCCGGCCGGTGGCCGGCCCGTCCTCCGAGTCGTCCTGGGGGATGATGACGGACTCGATCACGTATCCGTCCTCGAGGGCGAATGCGACCTTCACCGTCCCGTCGTCCGCGACGACCCTGGCGGCCTCGGCCGGCAGGGCCGCTGCCCCTGTCTGGGCGAGCCTCTCGCGGAGGGCGGGCGGCAGGTTGGTCATGGCCGACGGATCGGTCACGCCCATGGCGTGGATCCAGTGGAAGATCTGATCTCCGCGGAATGCCGGCTCGCCCACGGAGGCGGCCCATCCCCTGACCTGGCTACGGTCCAGGCCGGCCAGGGAGCCCCGGGAGGGTTGCCCTTGCAACGGTCCTGTTCGAGAGTTGCACATCTGCCCGATAGCATATAATAGTTTGTGGCTTCGCTGTCGTTCGAGTCCATGCCGTCGAGGTGATCATGAGCAAATCCCGTTGGCCGCTGTTCGTGGCCGGAATGTGCGTTGGCTCCGCCAGCCTGCTCGATCTCACCGGCTGCGCCAGGGGCGAGGACCCGTGGCCGGACGCGCACATCGACACATGGATCGATCCAGGCGTGGATCCTGGCTACGACCCGGGCGTGGATCCGGTGCCCGACCCAGGCTACGACCCTGCACTCGATCCAGGATACGACCCGGGATACGATCCAGGATACGACCCGGGATACGATCCAGGATACGACCCCGGGACCTGCACCGAGTCGCCGTGCGGGCTCAGGCCCAACTGCGGGTGCCCGCCAGGACAGAAGTGCACGGTCACGACCGCCGGGCGCGTTTGCGGGCCTGCTGGAACGGGCACCAGGGGCTCCGTGTGCACCACGGACTCGCAGTGCGCCGCCGGCACGGTCTGCTATCCCATGTTTTCCGGCGAGGGGACCGTGGAGAGCCTCTGCTACGAGTTCTGCAACTCCGAGACCGACTGCCCGGGCGATGCATCGATATGCTACGCCGGCTTCGCCGCCACGGCCGATAAGCTGTGCTCCCTCGGATGCAACCTCATCTCGAACGCCGGCTGCCCCTCTGGCTCCAAGTGCATGCTCCTGCAGCTCACGGCCACGGGGCAGGATCTCACGGACTGCACGCCGGACGCGGGCGTGGGAACGGACGGCTCCATATGCGCGGGCGAGTCCGGCTGCCGCTACGGCTACTTCTGCGGCAACACAGGGGTGTCGTACGAGTGCATCCCCTATTGCACGTCCGCTCCCACGGACTCCTGCGGTGGTCTGTGCCAGCAGTTCGTGGACGAGTACGGCATGCCCACGACGATAACCTTCGACGGCATCAGCTACGGCTACTGCTACTTCTGACGGAGCGTGCGGGCAGTAGTCCAGAGGGTCGCCGACGCAGAGGTCAGGGTGGGCGACGAGATCGTGGCCTCCATCCCCGGCGGGATCCTCGTCTACCTCGGCCTCGAGATCGGCGACGGCGGTGCGGACATCGCCTGGATGGCGCGAAAGGCCGCCTCGCTCCGCATTTTCGACGACGGGAAGGGCGCCATGAACCTCTCGGTCCGGGAGGTGGGTGGCGAGGCCCTCGTGGTCAGCCAGTTCACCCTGCTAGGGGATGCGAGGCGAGGGAACCGCCCGTCCTTCACGGACGCGATGCCTCCGGGCGAGGCCCGCGCGGCCTGCGATGCCTTCTGCGAGGCGCTCGGCCGCGAGGGCGTGGTGGTCCGCACCGGGAGGTTCCAGGCGCTCATGGACGTACGCTACGTGAACCGTGGTCCGGTCACGATCCTGCTCGACTCCCGCAAGCGGTTCTAGTGGGGCGCCGACCCTTTTTTGATTCGCTCCTCCTGCGCGGGTTACAATTTCGACATGAGATTGCACTTTGGTGCCCTCGAAGGGGCACGGGTTCCCATCCTGACGCTTGGCGCTCTGCTCGCCGCGGGCTGCGGCGGCGGCGAGGTCAAGGGCAAGTCGGCGACCGCCCTCTCCGCCAGGCTCGACCTCATGGAGTCGGAGAACGCGAACCTGGAGAAGATGCTCAAGAAGTTCGGCGCCAGGATCACCGAGCTAGAGAACGTGATCCTCAAGCAGCAGAACGACCTCAAGAAGATCAAGGTCGCGATCGGCACTGCCCCCAAGACCCTGGAGCCGTCCGAGCCGGGGCCCGCGCCCGTGCTCCTCGCCAAGCCCGCCGCGCAGAAGAAGGCCGCCGCGGAGCCGGTGGAGGACACCAGCTACGGATGGGTGGACTCCGCAATCTACGCCGAGGATGTCGTGGCTGGCGGGGAGGAGCAGGGAGATCCCGCCCAGCAGGACGAGCCCAAGATCGTGCTCACGCTGTACGGCACGCCCAAGACCGATGCCGGCGTCTCCGCGCCCCTGGTCGCGTCCCCGATGGCCGGCGTGTCGACGACCGTGGGCGCGGCATCGCTGCTCCAGGATCTGGGCGGCATGGGCGGCGCCGTCGCCCTCAAGATCCCGGTAACCGGGGGCGCGATCCCGCAGGTGGACGTCTCGGGCGGCCAGCCGACCGTCCCCGGCCAGGGTCCGGGCACCGGATCTACCGGGCAGGCCGTGGATCCGTACGCGCAGGGCGTCCTCAAGTACGAGGCGGGCGAGTGGTCGTCGGCGATCCTCTACTTCGACATCTACCTGAAGCACGATCCGTCCGGTGGGAACGCGATGAGCGCGATCTTCCTGAAGGCCGAGTCGCTCTACCAGATGGGCAAGTACCTGGAGGCGATCGGTCAGTTCGAGCTGGTGATGGAGAGATGGCCCGGCGGGTCGAGGGCCTCGGACGCCAAGCTCCGGATAGGCCGTTGCTACGAGAAGCTGGGGGACAAGGCCAAGGCGGCCTCGGTCTACGAGGAGGTCGCGAAGGCCTTCCCCGGGACCAAGCAGGCCAAGAAGGCCGCCACCCTCATGGCGGGGCTCAAATGACGCGGAGGTGCACCATCATG
>CAZGVR010000419.1:0-3871 GCA_964528945.1 uncultured Myxococcales bacterium | reverse complement strand
ACGCCATGTACGCCCCCCGCGTCCAGGCCATCTCCGACTCCTGGAAGATACAGGTCACTGAGTAGGGGGCTTCCCCTTCGACTTGCCGACCGGTGAGGTCTTCTTTGCGCCCTTTGTCGGGGCCGACCCCTTGGTGCCTGGCTTGGGCTTGCCAGCCTTGGCTCCCCCCTTGGAGGCGGATCCAGGATCCTCGGGAGGCAGCTTGTCCTCGGGCGCGGCAACGAGGAGCCTCACTAGTGCCATGAGCCTGGGCACGTCCGAGGCCTGGACCTCGGCGTCCATGAGGATGCGGCGCGGCCCGTCCATCGACCAGACCGGAAGTCCGATCAGGGAGCTGGCCCCGATGAGCGTGATCAGCGGATCCATCTCCAGCGCGGACACATGCTCGTTCCACTCCGAGATGAAGCCTTCGGATTGCCCGTCCAGAAGGAACATGGCGCTTCCCTGGACCAGGACCTTTCCATCACCCTCCAGGCGTCCTGTGAGGAGCACCTCGCCTGGCACCGGGAAGACCGTCCCGTCCACGAGGTTCTTGAACGCGTCGCCAAACATGACGCTCCCGAGGACCACGCTCACTGGCGCTGGTGGCACGACTGGCTGTACGTCGGCATCATGGACCACAACCGGTCCTGGCAGGATCTCGGGCTGGACCAGCCCCATCCTGAGATGGCGCTCGAGATCGCCGATGATCCGCGCGCTGCCTGCCGCGGTCGGGTCTGCCTGGCCAGAAGACATGAGCAGGGACAACCTGTCCCTGTGGGCCAGGTGGATGACCGCCAGATAGCCGGGACGCGGCATGAAGTAGACCCAGGGCAGCATGTCAGAGGTTTCGGGCGAGGCCTGGGCTACCTTCCGGCCGTTCATCTCGTACCAGTTCGTCTTGGCACCGGCCAGCGCGAATCGCGCGTCTATGACCTCGGCGATCTCCTCCTCTGACTTGCCATGACGCAGGATGACGTACGTCTCCTGCTCGTCCATCGGATCCATCGAGGCGATGAGAATCGAATCGATGGAATCCAGCAGCGAGAGATCGACGCCCCCCGCGATCGCCTTGAAGGTCTTTAGCGATCCCAGGGTCTTCTCCAGGTCCTCGCGGTCCTCTCTCTCACGAAGCCCGGAGAGCGAAATGAGGGAGGCCATGAGGCAGTCGGGGGGTATCCATGCCAGGAGGTCGTCGAAGCCGTTCACCGGCTCTCCGAGGGTGGTTCCTGGCCCAGGGCCATCGAGGACCCCCGTGCCGCCTGCGCCTGCCTCGTAGGGGTTCTTCTCGATGAATGTCTTGATCGCGCCGTCCAGGGACGCCGACTTCTGCTGCTTTTCCCCCACGGGCGGCAGCTTAAGTGCCTTGGGCTTCCCGGGGTCCTTGCCTCCTCCCGAGAAGAGTTGATCCCATTGCTTGTGCTCGCCGCCGAGCTTCTCGATCTGCTCGTCGACGTCCTCGGCAGTCTCAGACTCCTCGTCGTCCTCTATCTCGATGTCGTAGCCCGAGACGTCCAGGTCCTCCCCGTCGTCGCCATCCGCATCGAAGCCGCCGTCCTCCTCGTCATCGTCGTCCCAGGAGGACGAGTCCTCGTCCTCGTCGTCAAGGTCGTCGTCGATTATCACCTCGAGGGGATTCGGCGATTTGGCCGACGGCTTCCCCTTGCTCTTCGCGAACCAGTCGTCGTCCCAGTCGTCGTCCTTTTCACGTCCGTCGAACGCCCCGGGCTTCGGGATCCCCCAGGCGTCGAACCTCTCCCGGTCGCTCGTGTCGACCGCGCCGCGGTCCCACTCGTCCCTCTCGGCTCCCTTCCCGTCTTGCTGCTCGTCTAGGACCTCCTCCCAGTCCTCGTCTACCGTCCCGGAAGCCGAACGATCTCCACCGCCCTCCACGACGAGGCCACCTTCCAGGAGAAGCACTCGCGTCTGCTCGACATCAGGTCTCAGGAGGGTGAACGCCCAGAGGGCCGGGATCAGTATCGCGTGGATGGCCAGGCTAGCGACGATCGCCACGGCCGTGACCGGCACGTGCCTCTCCACCTCGCGTGCCACCCCCCTCGGCAACGCAGTGGCCCGGCCCATGAACTGTCTGATGCCATTGCTCAACGGAATCGACTCCGGCCAGCCAGGGTATCCCCCGCGCGAGGTTCCAGGTCAAGTTTTCGCGCAGGGTCGACCCCTTGCAGGCCAACACTTCTACTGCGAGAATCCTTCCAGGGCAACGCATGAGGGAGATCCGGGCGGGGTGCCCATGCGTTCCATGTAACCAGGCGGGAGGCAGACATGCGCAAGATGGCGATACAAGGTGCGTTGATCGTCCTGGCCGTGGGGTGCGGGCCAAAGGAGCCCGATGTCGCCACTCCCGGACAGCCCGACTCCCAGGGAGGCGGAGCCCTGTCTCCCGACGAGCAGGCTACGCTCGAGGAAGAAGGGTACGACGCCCTCGAACCCGTGCTCATCGGTTCGGCGCCGGACGGACGCGATCCGCGCATAGAGGAGCCCTGGAAGCAGCAGGACGGCAACCTCTACGTCATCATGGACACGCCGTACCAGATCTACACGGGCGCTGGCACCTACATCCACGTCACTGCGTGGGACGACAAGTGGGAGGCGGCGGCGGGAGCCCGGGTGTTCGTGGACAAGAACGAGGTCGGCAAGATGGACGACCACGGCACCCTGGTCTTCAACTACATCCCGAACGCCGAGGACTACGCCGGGCACTCGGTCTGGGTCGTCCTTGACCGGGGCGGAAAGAAGTTCGTGGGCTCCGTGTACTTCTCGTCCTACAGGCGCACCGAGAGCTTCGAGACGCAGAACCTGTTCGTCTACACGGACCGCGGCGTCTACAACCCGGGACAGACAATCCGCGTCCGGGCCATGGCATGGACACTCCGTGGAGAATTCAAGCCCATCGCCAACGAGCAGATCGAGATCCTCCTCAAGAACGACCGGGAGAGAACCGTGGGCGGAGGGGCCGTGGAGACGGACGAGTGGGGCGTCCTGAGCTTCGAGATCCCCCTTCCCCAGCACGCCCCGGAGGGCAACTACACGCTGGTGGCCAACTTCAAGCAGGCGAGCGAATCGGCCAAGATCAGGATCGAGAGGTTCGTCCCCCCGGTGATCGAGATCAAGCACGACCTGGGACGGTTCCTCACCAAGGACCAGTCGTCGCTGCCCTTCGAGGTCAACCTGGGATACTACGGCGGCGGCACCTTCGAGTCCGGCACGATCGACGTCAAGGTCAAGGCGGCCGGCTCTGTGGTCCACGAGCAGTCCATGGAGGCCAAGGGAACCGGTCCCTTCGAGTTCCTACTGGACAAGTCCGCGCTGGACAAGGTCAGGGCGAACCTCTACGAGAACGACAGCGTCCAGGTCGAGATCAAGGTCACGGACAAGTTCGGCCGCGAGGACAGCGTGAAGCGCGACATGCGGTTCGTGATCAACCCGTACGTCGCGGTCATCATCACCGACAAGGAGAGCTACGGGCCAGGCGATCCGGTGCTCGTCACGGTCAGGATCAAGGATCTGGACGACGTTCCGGTTCGCGACAAGGCAGTGAAGTGCAACATCGGCGGCGAGTCCTTGACCGGGAAGACCGACCAGGACGGAGTGGCCGAGTTCCACACCAAGATGGGGAACACGACGCTGAACGTCGAGGCGTACATGGAGGGGGTCACCAATGCCGTGGCCTATTCCGCCCTGTACTACAGGGAGACCCCGCCGATGCTCTCCGAGATCCCGGGCGGAAAGGTCGGAGAGCGCGAGAAGACGAAGATCATCGTCCGCTTTCCGGGAGGCATCACGCCCGCCGAGGAGGTCGTGCACGCGGACGTCACGGATTCGTCAGGGTCGCTGGTCTACGGCTTCCTCATCCCGGTGAAGCAGAAGGGAA
>CAZGVR010000418.1:515-3888 GCA_964528945.1 uncultured Myxococcales bacterium | reverse complement strand
CCGCGACGATAATCATGTCACTCGAGGAGCTGATAAGGTAGAAGCGCATCGAGAGGCTCCGCAAGATGAAGGGTAGGATCGATCTCGACATCGACCTCGCGACACTCCGGAGGCCCAGAACGGATGGATGACCTGATCCTCGTCGACACGTCCGCATGGATCGAGTTCCTGTGGCGTGCCGGATCCCCTGTAGCGGACATGGTCGACCGGATCCTGGCCGAGGATCTCGCCGCGATCACGGGCGTGATCAGGGCCGAGCTGCTCCAGGGCGCGCGCTCGGACAGGGAGTTCGACGAGCTGGACGTGCTCCTCTCGGCCTGCCACGCCTGCCCGGAGCCGCCTGACCTGTGGGATCGCGTCGCGCGCCTGGGACGCGCGCTGCGAAGGAAAGGCATCTTCGGCGCGGGCATCCCGGACATGATCGTCGGCGTCACTGCGGTCCACAACGGGACCAGGCTGCTCGCCCTCGACCGCCACTTCGAGGACATCGCGTCCGTCATCCCGCTGGAACTCGCCTGAAGGAAACGGCCCGGCCCGGGTGACGCGCAGGAATCCTGGAATTTCATGCCACCGGCCCTGCCGTGTGCCCCTGCCCGTGGTACATTCCCGGCATGGCCGGCAGGATGATCACGGCGTCGCTCGCGTTCGTCGCGATCGCGCTCCAGGCCTGCTCCGGGTGCGGCGACGTGCGGATAACGGGCAACGCGGACGCGGACGCGGACGCGGACTCCGGCGCGGACACGGATGCCGACGCCGACGCGGCAACGGACCCGCAGCCCGACCCGCCGGCCGATCCCGACGCCGCGGACGTGCCGGACGCCGCTGACGTGCCCGACGTCCAGGAGATCACGTGGTCCCGGACCTACGGCACGCCCATCGAGGACTCGGCGCTCGCCATGATCGAGTCGCTCTCTGGCGGGTACGTCGTTGCCGGATCGCGCAGGGACGAGGAGGCGTGGGAGGCCGACGCCTGGGTCCTCAGGCTGGACGCGCGCGGCGACCCTGTCTGGCAGCGCTCCTATGCCTGGGACGCGCGAGAGAAGCTCACCGCGGTCGCCGAGACCCCTGCCGGCGGAATCGTGGTGGCGGGCGGGGCTGCGGTGGACATGATGACCGGCAGGGCCGGGATCGTGGCCATGCTGGACCCGGACGGCACGCCAGCCTGGGGAGTGGGGTTCCGCCCGACCTCGGGCACGGACCCCGCGATCATGGTGGAGCGCGTGCACGACGTGGCAATCCTCGAGGACGGAGGGATCGCGATCGCGGCCGATGCCTCGGGCGCGATCCTGGTCGCGCGCCTCGACTCCACGGGCGCGGTCGCATGGCAGCGGCTGCTCCAGGGTCCGGCCGAGGACTCGTGGAACGCCCCGGGCGTGGCCGGAACGCCGGGCTCCGGGATCGCGGTCGCGGCAAGGGGCTCGAGCCTGCTCGAGCGCAGCTACCTGCTCGCGGTGCTGGATGCCGACGGCCGCCTCGAATGGTCGAGGGCGTACGCGGGAGGGTGGGAAAGCTCGTACATCAGGGGTCTGGTGACGGTCCTTGCCGCGCCGGACGGCACGTACTTCCTCGCGAGCGAGTTCGTCATGGGATCCGGGTACAGCGGCTTCCTCGGCATGACATTGGATGCGGACGGCAGGCCGGTCTGGGCGCGTTCCTACACCTCGGACCTCTGGGACACGTGCGCTGCCCGCGCGGCCGCGCCCGCCCTCGGCGGCGGCTGGATCCTGGCCGGGTACTGGCACCGAGACGACGGCTGGATCGTGCGCACCGACGATGGCGGCGCGGTCGAGTGGAACCTACGCTACCACGAGGACGGCGGCCCGTTCTCGCGCCGGGACGAGTTCAGGGCAATCGGCCAGGCATCGGACGGCGGGATCTTCGCGGCCGGCTACACCGAGTCGTTCGGTGCAGACGCGGGCGACCTCTGGGCAGTCAAGGCCGACTCCTCTGGCCGCGTGCGCGGCGATTGCCCGGTCGGCCTGGGCATCGAGGCCGCCATGCTGCCCGTGGACCTCGACGTCCCGTACGTGGACGCCGGTCTCGCCGCCACCGACCCGCTGCTCGAGCCGGTGTCCGTGGCCCTGACCGCCACGCCCACGGACGCCGCGCTCGCCACGCAGTGCTCGGGCTGACGCTACCCATGGGATCGATCGATCCCGCCGGTGGACGCGGCTATCCCGGCAGGTCCAGGAGCACGCCCTCCTCGAACCTGGGGTCCGCGGACGCGACCCTGAGGAGCGGCCCCATGAACTCGCGAGCGGACTGGTAGCGGGCCTCGGGGCTCCTCTCGAGCGCCTTCATGATCACGGCCTCCATGTCGGGCGACATGTCCGGCACGATCTCGCGGGGCGGCTTCACCGGCTGCTTGATCACGGCCGAGAGCACCGCGAGGTTGTTGTCGCCGTCGAACACTGGCTGCCCGGTCAGCATCTCGTAGAGGATCTCCCCGACCGTGAACAGGTCGGCCCGGTGGTCGATCTCCTCCCTGCCGAGCGCCTGCTCGGGCGCCATGTACTGCGGCGTGCCGAAGACGACCCCCTTCTGCGTGAGCCGGCCAGACTTCTGGGCCTGCTGCAGGAGCCGCGAGATCCCGAAGTCGAGCAGCTTGACGCGCACGCGGCCGCCCGCCCTCGCGAGGAACACGTTCTCGGGCTTGAGATCCCTGTGCACGATCCCGCTCGCGTGGACCGCCTCGAGCGCGCGCAGGACCTCGAGGACCAGGGTCACGGCCGCCAGGGTCGCGAGCCGGCCGTTCCTGTGGAGCATCCGCGCGAGGTCGATGCCCTCCAGGTGCTCCATGACTATGTACGGTATGCCCTCCGCGGTCCGCCCCATGTCCGTGACGTCCACGAGGTTCGCGTGCTTGACCGTGGACGACACCCTGGCCTCGTTCCCGAACCGCGCCACCGACTCCGGGTCGCCTGCCAGCGCCGGATCGAGGAACTTGACCGCCAGCCTGCGTCCGATGAGCACGTGCTCGGCCTCGTAGACCGTTCCCATGCCGCCCACGCCGAGCGCGCCCTTGAGCCTGTACTTCCCGTCCAGGGTGATGCCGGAGAGCTTGTGGATGTCGCGAAGCCCGGTCCCGTACTCCGGGCAGGAGTCCACGCTGCGCTCGTGCAGGTTCTTGCAGAACGGGCACGAGAAGTACCCGCCCCTGGCCACGGAGAACAGCCTTCCGTCGTCCACGTCCCTCGCGCTGATCCTGAAGCCCTTGTGGCCTGCGAGCCCGGAACCGGCGTACTCCTTCTGGATGGCCTCCATCTCGGACGACCTGCGCTCCAGCGCGTCCACGATCCCCGGATCGAAGTGCGTTCCCCTGAGCGATCTCAGGATCTCGAGGGCAACGGCGAACGGATACGCGTGCTTGAAC
>CAZGVR010000418.1:0-505 GCA_964528945.1 uncultured Myxococcales bacterium | reverse complement strand
CGATGAGGACGATCGGGTTGCGGGTTTCTCCAATCAGCTCCTCGACAGCGCGGTTGAATTCCACGATAGTGGGGATTATGCCCTCGTCCCTGATAACCTTTCCGATGTTTTTGTAGGAATCCCTGCTTACCATGGCGTCGAATGCCTCCGCGATGAATATAATTCTCGACTCAAGCGGGATGGCGTTTCCCTTCAAGCCGTCCGGATATCCCTTGCCGTCGAACCTCTCGTGGTGCGTGCGGCCCAGGACCGCGGCCAGGTCGAGCAGCGGCACGCCGCTGCCCTCGAGGAGCGACCATCCCAGGTCCGTGTGCCGCCTCACCAGCGCAAGCTCCTCGGGAGTGAGGGCCCCCTCCTTGTTCACGATCGATTCGGGCACGTCCACCATGCCCACGTCGTGCAGTACGGAGGCGCACGTCACGAGGTGGGCCTCGGGCCCGGGAAGTCCGACCTCGCCGGCGAGGATGGCCACGTACGCGGACGTGCGGCGCGGGTGCTCCACGAC
>CAZGVR010000417.1:1054-3905 GCA_964528945.1 uncultured Myxococcales bacterium | reverse complement strand
TGCGGGAGAGGGTAGGCGGCTGACCGGAGCTAGCATGCTCAGAACGTGACCCCCACGCCGACGAGGTGGTTGTCGACAAAGGCGAAGTTGTCGCCGGGATCGTCGACCACGGCGGGAAGGAAGTAGTACTCGACCAGGATGCCGAACCGGCCGACGATCACGATCTCCACGCCGACCGTCAGGCGCAGGACCCCGTCGCCGTGGCCCTCGCGCTTCGCATGCACGGCCCCGGGATCCGGATCCTCGAGCTTCCTGCCGAAGATCCAGTAGAAGCCGTAGCCCAGGCCCACGTAGGGGGACACGCGTCCGGCGATCCTGTAGCTCGCGATCAGGCAGACCGGCACGTGCAGGATCCATGCGCCTGGCTCGCCGATGTCGGCAGCGGCTCCTACCCCCCCGCGTATCGCGAGCGCGAAGGCATGGCCCGGCGGCATGGCGTTCACCTTCGCGTCGAGGAGCGCCCCGCCCAGCATGAGCACCGTGGCGCCCACGTCCACGCGGTCGTGCACGCCGACCCGCACGTCGAGCTGCGGCGGGAAGTTGTACACGTGCACGGGCCGCTCCTCGAACGTCCCGTTGTACTGGAACGACCCGGACAGCATGACGCGCACCTTGCCCTTCGGCGTCGTGTGCGCTGTCTGGAACTGGCCGTAGCCGCACCCGGCCACGAGCAGGGCGATGGACGCGGCGATCGCCCGGGCGCCCGGCCTCAAGGGGACTCCAGGGCCGCCACGATCTCCTCCACCGTGTCGCTCGCGTCGCACACCGCGCGAAGCTCGTCGCGCGTGGGAGGCGGGGTCGAAAGAGGCAGCTCCACCTGCGCGAACGCCTCGACTAGCAGCCAGTAGTCGTGCGGATCGAAGCCGCGCACCGTGCAGTGGCCCGACGAGACGATCTCCGGCTCCCGCCCTTCGACGAACTCGGCCCTTGCCCTGACCGCCTTGACGCCCAGGACCGCCCAGTAGATCGCGACCCGTCGATCCATGTCGCGTTGCACCGGCACGATCACGCGTGGATCGCGCAGCACGTCCGGATCCGTGTCCCACGACGCGATCCACAGGAGCGCCGCCTCCCTGCACGGCTCGAGGCCGTACTCGGCCATCTCCTCGGGCAGCAACTCGGGCGGGGAGCCGGCAGCACCAGCCGCCACGAGGTGCAGGCCGTAGAGCAGCACGGCCGCCGAGCGCAGATCCTCGCGCAGGGACGCACCCGATCTGGTGCCGTCCTCGAACATGCGGCCGGTGCCGTCGAGGAAGGCGGGCCCGAGCACCGCGTCCAGGTACGTCCCCAGGAACCTGTAGGCGCGGGCGAACCTGAGGTAGAACGTGGGGAACGGCTCCACCGGAAGGAGCGGGGAGACGTCGATCTCCTCGGGCTCCGCGCTCTTGCGCGACGTCCCCATCTCGAGCTGCTTCAGGTGGGTTTCCCGGTTCTGGGTCATGATCGAGCGGAACGTGTCCAGCAGCTTCTGCTTGTAGGCAGCCGTGAGCAGCAGGTTCTCGGACTCGATGCCCCGATCCGGCAGGAGCAGGGTCTCGAGAGCCCAGGTCTGGTAGTCGTACCATCCGGAATCAAGGCCCGGCGCCAGGTCGACGAGCCCTTCCGTGATCGCCGAGATCCACTCCTGCATGTAGTCCGTGCCAGTCGGCGCGCCCGCGCCGCAGAACTTCGACTCGAAGTAGGTGGTTTCCTTGCTGGCCGACGAAGGAAACAGGGCAAAGTGCGGCTGGCACTCCGAGGGCAGGGCGGGCGGCGGGTTGTCCGAAAGGAACGCCGCCCGCACGAGCGCGGGCTCGTCCAGGCTCGCCTCGCCAGCGAGGTAAGGCAGGAGGCTGGTGACCGGGTGGTTGGCGAACGGGTTCGTGAGCCCCGGATACAGCGCGAGATATCCCTCGTAGCGGTCCATGAGCCCAGCGTCCGACTGGATGGCGAGGGCCATGGCAGCTGCCTTGCCCACCTCGGCGTCCGAGTAGGGATCCAGCGGATCCGGGTATTCGACCCGCGTGTTCTGAAGGAACCTGTCCTGGAGGAACACCTGCCCGAGCACGGGATCCCACGCGTAGAAGCCGATCGGCCTGGAGAATAGCGGCTCCTCCTCGAAGGCCGCGGCCAGCCCGGCGGCGCCGGCGAGAAGATCCGCTGGCATTGCCGGATCCTCCCCTGCGAGCAGCAGGCCGGCCCCCACGTCGAGCGCCGCCGCCTCGTAAAGCGCGTCGCGGCCCGCGGGCGCAGCGCCCGCCATCGCGACCAGGGCCGCCAGCAGATCGTGGAGGAAGCGCCTCTTCGACGGGTAGACCACGGTCGCACCGTCCTCGATCCCCTGCTCGACACCGTACTCGACGGCCGCGTACACGCCGTCGTTCAGCGGCTTCATGGCGCCGTTCACGGTCTCCATGGAAGGGATGAGCGTCGCATCCGCGAACGGCTCTCCCGCAAGGTGCTGGACGGCCTCTGTCCTGCCGCGGAACACCCTCGTCGCAAGATCCGCCTGCCCGCCCGAGAGCGGCACCACGTCGAGCTTCGTGACGGCCGCGCTCTTGTTGAGCGTGACCTCGCAGCTCCCGAACCGCTCGACCACGGTCCGCGAAGGATCGTACAGGGGGTCCTTGTCTTCCAGCCGGTCGTCCTCGGGCGCGGGCTCGCCCTCGAGCCCCTCGGTGACGGCCGCCTCCATGCCCAGCAGATCCAGCGGCCCGAACCCGCATCCGGGCAGCCATGCGATGGCTGAAGCGAGGACCCCGACCGAGGCGAGCAACTGGAGCACGACGCCTTCGGCACGTTCCCTCGAAACCGGGCTCATGGTCCTGCTCCCTCCATTTCCATGTCTGCTCACTGCAGTACGCAACAACAC
>CAZGVR010000417.1:0-1044 GCA_964528945.1 uncultured Myxococcales bacterium | reverse complement strand
ACACTGCCATGATATTGCCAGTCTAGCCTCGGGTTCGAAGCCCAGATCTATGCCGTCGCCGCATCATTCAAAAAGAACGCAAAGCCGACCCCGCGCAACGCCCCGGTGTCGCCCATTCACAAAACGAGGGCGAAGGCCGTGGCTTGTTCCCTGGTAGGGATTGCGGCCTCTTCATGGGTTTCAGCGCCTTCCACGCCCGTTTCCCCTGGTATCGCGATTCCCACGCCCATACATGGGCCAATCGTGGCGGGGCCCCTGACCACAGCGCGGATGCCTCCGGTCATGGATGCCTTGACTGGTCATGATCATGTAGTCATAATGGTCATATGAATGCAGTGAACGTCGCAGATCTGAAGGCGCGGCTGAGCGCCGTCCTCAGGAAGGTCAAGTCCGGCCAGGAGATGATCGTGACGGAGAGGGGCGTCCCCGTGGCCCGGATAGTCCCCCTCGCGGGGGACGCGGGCCACGAGCGGAGGCAAGGCCTCGCCGCCGAAGGGGTGCTGCGCCCGGGCAGGGGCAGGGCGCGCAGGATGCTCCTTGCGCCGCCTCCTGGCCCGCGGGCCTCCGGGGCGGCCGTGCTCGCCGCTCTCCTCGAGGAACGGCGGGAGGGACGCTGATGTTCTGGGACGGATCCGCGCTGGTCCCGCTGCTCGTCGAGGAAAAGCACACGGCCGCGCTCACGGCCGCCCTGGGCAGGGACGACCAGCCGGCCATGTGGTGGGCAGGGCCGGTCGAGTGCCTGTCGGCCCTGCACCGGAGCAGCAGGGAGGGCCGCCTCGACGCCGGATCGCTGGAGGCCGCGATGGGGAGGCTGGCGGCGCTGGTGGAGGACATGGACACCGTGGTCCCGACCGACATCGTGAGGGAGAAGGCGGGCCGTCTGCTCGCCGTGCATCCCATCCGAGCGGCCGACGCGCTGCAGCTGGCCGCGGCCCTTGTCTGGTGCCGGGACCGGACCCAGGGCGAGGGCTTCGCCTGCCTCGACGGGCGCCTGCGCCTCGCCGCGCGCCTCGAGGGATTCCGCATCGTGCCCCGCCAGTGACC
>CAZGVR010000416.1:0-3908 GCA_964528945.1 uncultured Myxococcales bacterium | reverse complement strand
GGGCGACGCAGTCCTGCCCGCCCAGGTCGTCCCCGTCGCACTCCTCCGGGAACTCGATGGCGCCGTTCCCGCACTCCGCGGTCCCCGTGCACTGGCCCACGTCGAACGTGCAGGAGTCGGTGCACGTGAGAACGCCACCCTCGAGGCCGAGGCTACCGCACGTCTCCCCGGCCAGGTCATCGGTGTCGCACTGCTCGCCCTCGTCGACGACCCCGTTCCCGCAGTCGTTCCTCGAGAACTTCGCGTGGCAGGAAACGAGCGCCGTCGCGGTAGCGAGGACCAGTCCGGTCTTCCATCCAGTCATGGCTTCCTCCATCCAGACAGCTCGCCCCGGCGGCCGGGCAGGCGCAGCTTTCCTGGAATTCTACACCCGATTTCCTGCCATGCCAGGAAGTCCGTGCCAGGAGACCTGCGATGCACGGAAGGCTAGTCGAACAGGTGCTCGTCCCTGAGCGGGGCCACGTACGCGTCGCCGAGCGCCCTCACCCGATCCTCCGTGGCCGGGCCGCCCCTGTCGGGCGGCTGCACGAGGATCTCGAGGATCAGATCGCCGTTCTTCCCGTCCTTGCGCCGCACGCCGTGACCCCTCACGCGCAGCTTCTGGCCGGTGCGCGCGCCCCTGGGCAGCGTGACCTTCACCGACTCCCAGGGGGTCTTCACCTCGATCTTGCTGCCCAGGTACGCCTCGGGCACGCTCACCTGGAGAGGGATGGACAGGTCGTCCCCTTCGCGCCTCGCGACCGCGTGATCCGCGACGTGCAGCCTGAGGAGCAGGTCGCCGGCAGGCCCGCCCTGGATGCCTGCCTCGCCCTTGCCCTTGAGCCGGATCTCGTTCCCGGTGCTGGCCCCGGGCGGGATGCGCACCCTGAGCTGCTTCCTGGTGAGCACGCGTCCCTCGCCGCCGCACGCGTCGCACTTGCGCGACGGCACGCGGCCCGTGCCTCCGCACCGCTGGCACGCGGACCTTCCCTGGGCGAAGATCCCGGCCCTGGTCCTCGTGCCGCTCCCCTTGCACTCCGGGCAGGTGGCCATGTCCCCCTGCCTGTACCCCGTGCCGCCGCACGTGTCGCAGGCCGTGGGCAGCTCGAGCTCGAACATCCTCTCGGCCCCGCGCAGCGCCTCCATGAACCCGACCTGCACCTCGACCGTGCTGTCGCGACCGTGCCCGTGGGCCCTGCCCTGCTGCCCCGCGAACGGGAACCCGGCGCCTCCCAGATCCAGGTCCTCGATCCCCTGGAACCCGCCGCCTCGCCCGCCCCTGCCCGCGCCTCCCATTCGGCCGAAGATCTGCTCGAAGAGGTCCTGTATGTTGATCTCCTGGTAGCCCTCGAAGCCCTGCCCGCCAGGCGCGCCATGGCCGGCGTCGGGCGGCCAGCCGCCAGGGAAGCCTCCGCCGCCGGCCCTGTAGGCGCGGACCGCGTCCGCGTTGAACCCCTCCCTCAGGCCCGTGAGCCCGAACTCGTCGTACAGCTTGCGCTTCTCGGGGTCGGTCAGGATCGAGTTCGCGACCGAGACCTCCTTGAACTTCTCCTCGGCGCGCTTGTCGCCGGGGTGGAGGTCGGGGTGGAACTTCTTGGCGAGCTTGCGGTAGGCCTTCTTGATCTCGTCCGCGCCCGCGGATCGGCTCACGCCGAGGACCTCGTACAGATCGCGCTCCGGCATCGGCCACAGGTTAGCAACTCGTGGCCGGGAAGCAAGGGATCGCGGGAGGCGCCGATCGGATTTGAACCGATGATGGAGGTTTTGCAGACCTCTGCCTTACCGCTTGGCTACGGCGCCAGGGCAACGAGGAGATTACGGAGTAATCCGCGGCTGTCAAGGTCGCCGGGCGATCCCGGGGAAGCGGTCGAGCATCCTTCCGTCGCACGTCACGACGCACGTCCCCTCGCGAGCCGCGAGCGCGACGAACAACGTGTCGTACACGGGATGACTGGACTCGGTCGAGAGGAGCAGCGCCTGCTCCCATACCGACCGCCCCGGAACGACCTTCGTGACGAGCGCCTCGGCCCTCCTGAGCATCTGGACGCCCTCGTCTAGCGAAAGCCCGCGCTTCCGTGTCCAGAGCCACACGACATTGGCAAGCTCGGCAAAGAAAAGGTCCGGAACGATGACCTCACGCGCAGACGAAAGGGCCCCGAGGCAGTCGTCCCCGAACCCGGGCACGCCGAGCAGGGCGTACGCGATGACCATGGTGTCAAAGACCATCCGGATCCCTCCCCGACCGGCCGTGCTCGATCCAGCGGTCGACCTCCTCCGCCGAGGTCTCGGGCATGCCTTTCCAGGACTCCCGGATGCGCTTCACCGTCTCCCGCCTGTCCGCGAACCTATCCAGTAGGATGTCCCGTACCTCCTGCTCCATGGATCTGTCGTGCATGGCAGCCACCCTCTTCAGCCTGGAGACCACTCGCACTGGAAGGTTCCTTATCGTGATCGTGGCCATGGATGTTTCCTCCATGCTCGAGGATAGACCCGGTCCCATGCATGTGCAAGCATCTTGACAGCACTCGCGGGATGACACGGAAGCCTTCCAGAGGTAAGGTGCGAATCATGGACCGGAACCGTACGGGCGGCTCGCGCCTCCGCGTGGCCATGTTGGCCGTCGCCGGCGTGCTGCTCCTCCCGGTGATCGCGGCCGGGATCGTCCTGGCCATCGCCATACCCATGCCCGGCGAGTCGCGGAGCGGCCTGCTCGGCCCCCTGACTCCCGCCGAGCGCACGATCGCCGCAGGCCTCGAGCGGCACGTGATCGAGCTCTCCGCCACGATCGGCGAGCGGAACGCGAGGCGATGCTATCCAGAGCTCACGGACGCCGCGGCCTACGTCGAGCGCGAGATCTCGGCCACTGGCTGGGACGTGACCTCGCAGCGCTTCGACACGGGCCGGGTCGAGGTCAGGAACGTGGAGGCCTCCAGGCAGGGTGGCAAGAGCCCCGGTGAGGTCGTGGTCGTGGGCGCGCACTACGACTCGGCCGAGGGCACGCCCGGCGCCGACGACAACGCGAGCGGGGTCGCCGTGCTGATCGAGCTCGCGCGGCTACTCGCCGAGGACCGTCCGGGCCGCACGATCAGGCTGGTCGCCTTCGCGAACGAGGAGCCGCCGTGCTACCGCACGGACGAGATGGGGAGCGTGCGATACGCACGCGCATGCCGCGCTCGCGGGGACGACGTGGAGGCCATGATCTCGCTGGAGAGCGTGGGCTACTACTCGGATCTGCCCGGCACCCAGTACTACCCTGCGCCGCTCTCGTGGTTCTACCCGGACACCGGGGACTTCGTGGGCTTCGTCGGGAACGTGGGCTCCCGCTCGCTCGTCCGCACGTGCGTCCGCTCCTTCCGCGAGCACGCGTCCCTGCCCTCGGAGGGCGTGGCCGCCCCGGCCTGGATCCCGGGCATCGGGTTCTCGGACCACTGGTCCTTCTGGCAGGAGGGCTACCCGGCGGTCATGGTCACTGACACGGCCTTCTTCAGGAACTCCACGTACCACAGGGACGGCGACCTGCCCGACACGCTCGACTACGATCGCATGGCGCGGCTCGTGACCGGCCTCGCGGCGCTGGTGCGGGATCTGTCTGCCCGGTAGGCGCCCGGGAAACCTCTCCCCCTGTCGCGGCGATTGGAGGCCGCCGTCGGGACAGTCGTTGACTGCATGATGTCCGTATGACATCATGATGGCATGAAGGCAAGGATGCAGGTGCAGCTGGACCCGTCCGATCACGATGCGCTCAAGAGGTGGGCCTCGCGGCGCGGGCTTTCCGTGAGCGCCGCCGTCCGCCTCCTCGTCCGGACTCACGTCTCGGGACAGGGACGGCTGCCGGAATCCGTGCTCTCGGGCCTGAGGAGCGCGGCCGGGTGCATCCGCGGCCTGCGCGACGACGGGGACGCGAGCGCGAGGCACGACGAGATCCTCTA
>CAZGVR010000415.1:0-3913 GCA_964528945.1 uncultured Myxococcales bacterium | reverse complement strand
TGGAGCCGCCGCGGCGGGCACTCGCGGACCAGGGTGATGCGGTCGTTGATGTCCCGCAGGACCACGTCCGTGGGGTTGGTCACGACGAGCAGCGCGCCGGCTCCGTACCGCGAGACGACGTAGCTCGCCATGGCAGGGAACGACGACAGCGACGTGCCCGGGATCCCGGCGTTGATCACCAGCAGGCCCGGGTGCTCCCCGGACAGCGAACGCTCAAGCTGCGCTGGAAGAGCATCCGCGGCCTCCACGCCCTGGCCGAAGACGAACGAGTCCCCGATCACGGCGATGACCGGGCCGCCCGCCGGCCGGGAGGCGGCCGGCGGATTGCGAAGGCCGTGCTCGTCGGTCGACAACGTCCAGCAATCCGGACCGGGATCGCATTTCCGGTCGACCGTGTTCGGGCGGTAGACCGAGATCCGCAGATCCGGGACATAGGTCCTGCTGTGCCTGAGCCGGAGGTCGACCCGCAGCGCCCCGAAGGCGAGGAGCACGACGGTGGCGGCAACGACCCAGAGAGCGTGACGGGGCACTGCCTCGTGCAGCTTGCGGCCGCGGAGGAAGGCCACGATGATGAACAGGCCCAGCCATGGCAGGAGATGCCGCAGAAGGAAATGGGGCGTGCGGTGCCGGACCGCGTCCTCCACTGCCGGCCCCAGAAGACCGACAGTGGCGAGGATCAGCGCGGACTCGAGGACCACGAGGGCCCAGAAGCCCAGCAGCGAGATACGCCTTTTCTCCGGCGCGGGCCCTTGGCCCGCGCCCGTTTCCGCTTTCCGTTCGTTCAACTCGCGACTCCAGCAGGGCCGTTGTACATTTATGCACCTTTTCACCAGGGGGGGCAACGGCCCCTCACGACCAGGACAGCTCCGACGCACGGTCTATGCGGGCGATCTGCTCGCGGAGATCCTGGATCTCGCGCTGCCAGTACAGGACGTCCCCGAAGTACCCGAACGTGCGCCTGAACTGCGGGTCCAGCCAGCGCCTCGCGATCCAGGTCGAGTAGTGCACGAACCTGAGCGCCCGGAGCGGCTCCACGAGCCGCAGCCAGCGCGCCGGGAAGTCGCGGACCTTCCTGTACGCCTCGGCGATCACCTCGCGCTGCCGCACGCCCTCCTGGTCCGCGCTCGGGGCGAGCATCCACACGTCCTGCACGGCAGGGCCGGTCAGGAGGTCGTCGAAGTCCACGAACGTGGGGCCGGATGGGGACCAGAGCAGGTTTCCGGGGTGGCAGTCGCCGTGTATGCGCTGGCAGGGCACACCCTCGAACATGGGCTCGATGCGGGCGACGAGCGCCTGCACTGTCGCGGCGTAGACGTCGCTGGCCTCGGTTGGGATGGCGTCGTGCGCGAGCAGCCAGGCCAGATCCTCCCTGCCGTAGGTCGAGGGCCCGAGCACCGGCCTGCCCGGCGCCTCGACGCGCGTCCCCACGATGTGCATCCTCGCGAGGAGCTCGCCCAGGATCTTCAGCTGGCCGTCGTCCAGCTCCTGCGGCACGCGGCCGGGCACGCGGGGATAGACCGCGTACAGGATTCCGGCCGCCTCTCCGATCGTGGAGCCGTCGCCGAGCGGAAGCGGGCAAGCGACCGGCACCCTGGCGTCGCGCAGCGCCGAGAGGAAGCCGTGCTCCTCCAGGACGGCGTCCCTGCTCCACCTGCCCGGCCGGTAGAACTTCGCGACCACGGCCGGGCCGTCGTCCACGTCGAACTGGTACACGCGGTTCTCGTAGCTGTTGAGTATCGCGAAGGTGCCCGAGCAACGGACGCCGGCCCGCTCCACTGCCGGGAACAGCTCCTCGGGCGTGAGACGGTGGAAGCGCTCGGCGAGCGGGTGGCCGGCGAGGTCCCCTGGCGGCGGGCGATCGGTCCCGGCATGGCTCATCGCAGTGGCACTGCTAGCGCCGGCGGCGGACCCAGACGAGCACGCCCAGGACCACGACGAGCCCGGGGATGGTCACGAGCACCCACAGCAGGATCACGGTGATGTCCCGGAGCGTGAGGCTCGCCTCGTACTTCTCGACCGCCTTCGGCGGGATGGCGATCAGGGATTCGCGCTCGGTGAGCCACGCGACCGCGCCCTCGAAGAGCTCGCGGTTGACCCACGTGGGATCGTCCACAACCCCGGTCGCGAGGAGGTGGACGTCGCCGTACACCACTATGCGTCCCTTGCCCTTCTCGAGCGCCGCGTCCTCCCCGCCCTTGCCGGCCGGCCCGGCGGAAGCGCCCGGGACGAGCATCGATGAAGGGAGCTGGCTCGCGATGCCCAGGACCACGGGCCCTTCCATGTCGTCGCCGTCCTTGGACACGCCGCTCTCCGAGTCGGACTCGCCGATGTGCCGCTCTCCCCACGAGTCCTTGGAGGTCATGACCAGCTTCGCGGGCTGGGCCTCGCCACCCTCGAGCAGCGTGAGCGGCCGGGCTATGGTCCATAGGCTCAGGAACTGGTCGATTGGCTTCACGATCGGGTGCTTGCCGTAGTCGATGGTCACGAAGATGCCGACGCCGCCGCCCACTACAAGCCTGTTCTTGTCGGTCTCGACCACCACAGCGTCGCCCGTGCCTATGCCCGCCTTCTCGAGCAGCGGCTCGAGGCCCGTGGGCAGCACGGTGTCGCCCTCGATTATGGGCTCGAGGAAGAGGAGCGCCCGCCCGCCGTTCCTCAGGTAGGCTTCCAGCTTGGCCACGTCTTCCTTGGGCCACGGGCGCTCGGGGCCGGCCACCACTGCGGCCGAGCACGACGACGGGACCGCCTGCTTGGAGCGCAGGTCCAGCGTCTCGATCCCGTAGTTGTCGCGCCGCAGGAACTCCGTTGCCGTGCCGATGCCCTCCTTGTCGTAGCCGCCGGACTCGCGCTCGCCGTGCCCCTCGAGGAAGCAGATCACGAGCTTCTCGCCGCCGGTCACGGTCAGGATCGCGGAGGTGAGGGCCTCCTCGGCCTTGAAGCCCTTGATCTCGGCATCGCCCGTGGACATGAAGTCCTCGCCGTACTCGATCTGGGTCATGTCGTCCACGTCCACGAACTTCGTGGATTCGCCCGACCTGACGACCACGACCTGCTCGCTCATTTCGGAGTACTCGTCCACCATGCCGGAGCGGACCTTGTACTTCTTCTGGAGGGTCTTGAAGCGGACGGGATCGAGATCCGGGTCCACGAACTCGACCTCCAGGCTGGAGCTCTGCGCGCGGTAGCGGTCCAGGACCTCGCGCAGATCCGGGTACAGGGACGACGTCTTGGAGATGAACGCGACCATCTCCACGTCCGTGTCGAGGGCCTTCAGTACCTGGATCGTCTTTCCGGACAGCTCGCGGAACCCGCCCTTGGTCCAGTCGGACCGGATGTACTGCCTGGAAGAGACCCAGTTCACCATCACCGCGAGGGCGAGACCGAGCACGAGCGAGGCGGTCAGGTTGAGGACCATGCTCCCCCTGGGCACGATCTTGCCGGGGCGCGGTGGCGGCTCGGCCTGGGAGGTCCCGTCCGGCTTCTCCGCAGCGGAGGCCGATCCTTCCTTCTCCCTGTCCTTGTCCTCTGCCACGGCCTAGCTCCCCACCCGCTTGAGCTGGACTGCACGCACGGTGGCGAACTGCACCGCCACGATCAGGCTCACGTAGAAGACCACCCTGCGCGTGTCCACGATCCCCTTGGCGAAGTCCTCCATGTGCCCCCACATGTTGATGAACTCGAAGAACGGGGTCGCCTTGGGGCCGATGTTGATGTACGCGAGGATCCCGAGCACGAACAGGGCGAAGCCCAGGGAGAAGCTCAGGATGCCCGCGAGGAGCTGGTGCTTGGTGATGGAGGATGTGAAGATCCCGATGGCCACGAGGAGGCCGCCCAGGAGGAAGGTCCCGAGGTACCCGGAGGCTATGGGCCCCCAGTCCAGGCTGCCGTAGTACTCGAGGAGCAGCGGATAGCT
>CAZGVR010000414.1:0-3918 GCA_964528945.1 uncultured Myxococcales bacterium | reverse complement strand
ATCTCCACGATCTCACCGTTCCCCAGAAGCCGCCAGCCCGGCTCCTCGTCGAGCGGCTGGCTCGCGACCACGTGCAGCCCGGGCGCGCTCCGCTCGTACAGCGTGTAGTAGTCGCCGTGGACGTTGAAGCGCCGGTACGCGTACATGGATCCGCCCCTCGCGACCAGCAGGTTCGCGGCCGTGAATTCGCCCACGGCCGCCGGGTCGTCCACGATCTGCGTGATCGCGGCCTCGAGGCCCGTGCGGCTCCCGTCGCTCCAGATCGCGGCCAGCCGTTCCAGGAACACGACCGTGTCGCTGATCTTCCTGCCGGTCGCCTCCTGCCCGATCCCTCCCTTGAAAGTGCCGTTGTGCGCGAGGATGATTCCTCCGGCCCTGAAGGGGTGGGAGTTCTCTGCCCTGACCGTGCTCTCGTCCGTTGCCCGCCTGACGTGCCCGATGAACCTGTCTGTCTCGATCTTGACCTGGCGCTTGAGATCGGCATCTCCCCAGGCCGACCTGCCGCCCCTCTCCAGGTGGAAGCCGTAGCCCTCGCGCACGGCCACGCCCCAGCCGTCCGGGTGGTTCTGGCCGCGCCGGACCGGCCAGCCCTGCACGATGTTGCCGCTGCGCGCCATCTGCGCGAGCCATCCGACGTAGGGCGCGACGTTCACGGGCTTGGCCGTCGCGAAGGCGATCATCCTGCACATGGGGGCTCCCTCCGCGCTTCCGCCGCGCTCACTTGCAAAGCTGCTGCACCGTGACCTCGTCTATCACGCACCACAGCCACTCCCACGTGCAGGTCCTCCACAGGCCGCCCTGCCCGCAGTAGGGCACGCCCGCGTACCAGCCGGATCCGTCGCAGCTCCAGTCGAAGCACTCGGTCGTCGCCGTGTGCAGGGCCGTCTCCACGCCGTCGCAGTCGTAGTCGAAGCTGCCGTCGCCGCGCTCCATCGGGAAGTAGTCCGGCTGGTTCGGGTGCACGTTCGCGTTCGTGTCCATGCAGTCGTCGTGGTTGCCCACGAACCCGGGCGGCCGCGTGCAAGAGTCCATCCCGCCTCCCAGGTCCCCGTACCCGTCGCCGTCGGCGTCGACGTACCAGACGGTCATGGGGCCGTCGCACGGAGGCGCGTCCGGCTCGCCGGCCGCGTCGTCGGCCGGCGGGTCCACCGGATCAGGCGAGGTGTCGGCCGCATCGGTCGCGTCCATCACGTCCGTCGAGTCGGATGGAACGGTATCTGATGGCGCGTCCGGGCCGTCCGGCGGCACCGTGGTGTCGTCCTCGACCGTGACGTCGAGCGCGGTGTCCAGGCCCGGGTCCGATCCGGAGTCCGTACCCGGCGAGATCGTGCCCTCGAGCTCCAGGAGGCAGCCTCCCGCCGGCGCCATCGCGAGCGCGACGAGGACCGCCAGCCCGGCTCCCTGGAAGGTCCGTTCGAACACGCCCACATTGTAGTCCAAGCCCTGGCCGTGTGAAAGCCATGCAGGGCGGGAGGCGGATCTCGTGTTACTTGGGCTTCTTCTTGGCGTCCAGCTCTGCCTGGGCGTCGTCTATGTAGAAGACCACCGTCCCCGGGAAATTCGCCAGGGCCGCGTAGTCGAGGCGCATCTTCCCGATCTCGGACACGAACTTGACGTCGCCCTTGCGTATCTCGAGCCCGTCCTCGTCCTTGAGGACCAGCGTGCCCTCGCCCGAGTCGGGATCGAGGCCCGTGACGCTGAACACGACCCCGTCCTCCTCGAGCTTCTTGAGGAGGGTCTTCACGTTCCAGTTCGACTTCTTCTTGGTCGAGAACGAGAAGAGCTTGACCTCGTTGTTTATCGTGTCGTTCGTCACGCAGCTCTGGAACGCCTTCTCGTCCTGGTCCGCGATGGCCTTGTTGAGCGCCACGACCACCTCCAGGAGCTTCTCGCGCTGCAGGTTCTCGCTCATGATCTCGTCGCGCCGGCCTGCGGCAAGGTCCAGGAACTCGAGCTGGGCCGCGTCGCCGTCGCCGATCACGTCCACCTCGCCCTTGAACTCGGCGAGGTCGTCCTTCTTGCCCACGAGCGTGGCCTTGTTGGCTGCCGCGTCCTCGTTCTCGAGCACGAACACGATCCCGTTCGCCTTCTCCCAGTCGAGGTAGTCGATGAGGGCCGCGTCCTCGCCCGCGAGCTCCAGCTCGGGCACCAGGCCCATGGCCTCGACCAGCATGTCGGCGGTCTGTCCCTCCAGGATCGCCTTTGCCTCGGCCTCGTTGCCATCGGCGATGGCCGCGTTCAGCCTGTCTACCAGCTTCTGCAGCGTCGAGATCTGCGGCTCGGTCGTGGCCCCGCCCTCCCCGCCGGTCCCGCCCCCGGGCTCGTCGGCGTCCCCGCCGTTCTTCGGGCCGCAGGCCGCCATGCCGGCCGCGAGCACGAGCGCGAGCATTCCCTGCAAGACGTAACGCTTCATGTCTCCTGTACCTCCTCGGGTGACCCTGGTATGGGTTTCGTAGAGCGAGCATGTAAGCCCATGTCCTCCCCCCGAGTCAAGGGCTGTGTTAATAGGGGGGAGTGGATCTGCTCGAGCCAGCCAGGACCCTGGGCTACTGGGTCTGCCACCAGGATCCGGTCCGGAGCATGGACTTGGGAGGCGAGGTGCTCCCCATCTGCGCGCGGTGCACCCCGCTTTACGTGTACCTCGGCCTCGCGCTGTGGGCGGGCCTGCTCGCGGGCCGGCCGCGGGCAAGGGCCTGGCCAGTCCTGCCAGCCTCGGCCGCCGCGCTCGGGTGCGTCGTGATACTGGTGCAGTGGGGCGGCGCGCAGGCCGGGCTCTGGCAGTCCACGGCAATCGCGCGCACGCTCACCGGCATGGCCGCCGGCGCCGGGCTGGGCTGGCTGATCCACTGTGCCGCGGCCTCGAGGTTCGCCGCGGACCGCCCGCGCTCCGCATGGTTGCCGGCTGCCGCGTTCCTGGCCCCGGCCGCGGCCGTGGCGGCGCTCCTCTTCCTGCGCCCGTCATGGCCGGTCGCCGCCGGGATCGTGGGCTGGGCGTCGATCCTCGGGTTCCTGTCCGCATCGGCCTGGATCGCGGCCACGATCCTGAGCTACGTGATCGTGGACCCGTCGAGGCGGCCGCGCTCGAGGCCCATCCTCCTCGTAGTGGCGGCCGGCATGGCCTGCGAGATCCTGTTCCTCGCCATGGTGAGGGTCTAGCCCTTCCGGCCGTCCATGGCGCGGCCGAGCACCTCGGCGGTGTGCTGCCCCAGGCCAGGCACGGTCTCGCGGTCCTCGGGTGGGGCGCCGAGGCCGGGAAAACGGACGTGGGTCGGCCCCCCGTCCTCGGTCAGGACCGCGCCGCGGGCCGTGAAGAGCGGGTGCCCGCGCACCTCGTCGAGCGTGAGCACCGGCTCGAGGCACGCGTCGGTCCTGGCGGCCAGCGAACCCCACCAGGCCGCGTCCCTCGACGCGAACAGATCCCGGACCGCAGGGACCGCGGCCGGATCGAACTGCACGGGCATGAGGTCCGGCCTCCCGGCCGCCTCGCAGAACGCGACCCAGAACTTGGGCTCGATCGCGCCGAGGGAGAACCATCTGCCGTCGCTCGACCTGTAGATGTTGTAGGCGGGCGTGCGGCCAGTGAGGAGAAGTCCGCCCGGCTCGGGACGCTCGCCCGGGATCGTGTACCCTGCCAGGTGGTACGTGTTGGACAGCAGCGCCCCTTCCGTGAGGGAGACGTCCAGGAACCGGCCCTTGCCGGTCGAGTCGCGCTCCCTGATCGCTGCCAGGATCGCGACCACCGCGCACAGCGCGCCCGTGAGGTCCGCGAGCGGGACCCCGGGCATTGCCAGGCCGTGGCCGGGCACGCCAGTGAGCCCGACCACGCCCGCCATGGCCGAGGAGTTGAGGTCGTGGCCTGGCCTTCCGGCCCAGGGCCCGGCCGCGTTCACCACGGCCGGCGTCGCGACACGCCCGCTC
>CAZGVR010000413.1:0-3924 GCA_964528945.1 uncultured Myxococcales bacterium | reverse complement strand
GGTGGATGCAGGGCGGGGCGAGGTCGGTCACGTCCCGGCCGCGGTCGCGCAGCGGCGGCAGGTCGGTCGGGAGGACCGAGAGGCGGTGATAGAGGTCGGCGCGGAACTTCCCGCACTCGACGAGCGCGGGCAGGTCGGCGTTCGTCGCCGCCACCACCCTCGCCCTCATGCTCGTGCCGATGGTCGATCCCACGGAGGTGAAGGAGCGGGACTCGAGAACGCGAAGGAGCCGGCTCTGCAGCATGGGATCCATGTCGCCGATCTCGTCGAGGAAGACGGTGCCGTCACGCGCCGCCTCGAAGAACCCGAGCTGGTCCTGGTGGGCGCCGGTGAACGAGCCCTTCCTGTGACCGAAGAGATGGCTCTCGGCGAGACCGGAGGGCAGGCTGAGGCAGTCCACGGGAACGAACCTCTCCGGCGGCTTGCCTCCCCGATCGTGAAGCTGGCGGGCCGCCACCTCCTTGCCGCACCCGCTCTCGCCGAGGAGGAGCACGGTCGTCTCCGGCGAGGAGGCCACCTCCCCGAGCCTCGTGAGGACCCTGCGGATGCCCGGGCACGAGCCGATCAGCTCGCGCGCCTGCAGGGAGCCTCTCGTGCGTGACGATCCGATGAGCTCGCGCCGGTGCTTGACCTCGAGCACCCTGTCCACGATGTTCCGGTGCGACGAGGCCTTCTCTATGAAGTCCTCCGCGCCCAGCCGGATCGCCTGCACCGCTTCCGGGAACGTGGCGTAGGCCGTCATCATTAGGATGGAGCACCCCGGAAGGAGGCCGCGCAGCTTCGGGATCAGCCCGATCCCGGGCGCATCCGGCAGCCGGTTGTCCAGAAGGACGACGTCGTACGCCCCCGAGCTGGCCTTGCCGACGCACGAGGCGCTGTCCTCCACGACCTCGGGCGCGACCCCGCATCGCCGCAGGGCACGGGCGAGAGATCTCCCGAAGGAAGGCTCGTCTTCGACGATCAGGACGTTGAACACCGTATCGGCCCCCCTTGCGGCCGTGCTCGGATCGCATCCCGACCATACGAGCCGGAAATGGAGGGGGCAAGAAACCCCTGCTTCACCCGTGCGTCATCGCGCACTCGGCGTTCCGAGCGCCCCCTTCGCCACCTGCTGCAAATCGCACACGTCCGCCGAGGAGCTCCCGGGCGAGATCCGCGCACCTTCGGCCGGATCCGACGGCGCCCTCGAGCGTTGCTGGAAGCCCGGTCGCGGTCCAGTCGCCCGCGACCAGCAGGTTGTCGAGGCCGCGCGTCCGGGGTTGCGGGCGCAGGGCCCCGGTCCCGGGAGCGGGGCTGAACGTGGCGCGCCTCGAGCGCAGCACCCTCGAGGATTCGACCAGGGACGCGGGAGCCCCGGGCAGCCGCTGCTCGATCTCGCGGGCGGCGATGGACGCGATCTCCGGGCCGGGCACGGAGTCGAGCCGGCGGCACGCGCTCGCCACGGCCGAGTAGCTCCACAGGCCCGCTGGGGGGCCGGGCCGGATGTCGTTCCTGTCGAACACCCACTGGAAATGGCCGCCCAGGAGCCCTGCCATGGGGGAGCACAGTATGGGCCTCCTGTAGCGCAGGTGGACCGTGACGATGGGCGATGGGTCGAGGCGTCCGGCGGCGGCGGACAGGGAGCGGGCGGGATCCAATCCCGCGAGCAGGGGACCCAGCCTCCAGCTCGGCACGGCGAGGACGAAGACGCCGGCTTCCACGTCGCCCCGCCCGGTCCTCACGGCCCGGACGGACCTGCCCTCGACCCTCAACCCGTCCGCCCTGGTTCCGAGCAGCACGTCCCCGCCCCGGTCCGAGACGTACCGGGTCGCGGGAAGCGCAACGAGATCGCCGAGCCCGGCCAGCGAAAGGAGCGGTCTCGACTCGGAATGGCCCGCGAGCAGGCCTTGCCGCAGCACCGCGACGAGCATGGCCGCGGAGGCCCTGCCCGGCTCCTCGTTGAGCATGGCGGTCACGAGCGGTTCCCACATCAGCCTCACGGACTCGGGACCCTGCCCACCGGGTCCAATGAGCCATTCCAGGGCGGACATGCGGTCCAATCCGGCGCGATGATCGCACTCCATCGCTGCCCTCAAGCAGACACGGCCCAGGCCCAGACGGTCGCGAAGATCCAGGTGGCACGCGCTCGCCATGGTGGGCAGCATGTGGAGCGGCCCGGGGAGCCGGACCGAGGTGATTGCGGAGCGGCGTGCTCCGGCCGTGTAGAGGGGGACGGCGTCGTCCGAGGGGCGGACGAGGCGGTCCGTGCCCACCAGCCGCAGCAGCTCGATGGTCGCGTGGTAGCAGCCCAGCATCAGGTGCTGGCCGGAATCGAGCGTCTCCCCGGTCGCGACGTCCCTGAAGGATCTCGCGCGGCCACCCGGGATCGACGCCGCCTCGATCACGACGACGCGCGCGCCGTGCCTCGCGAGGTGGACCGCGGCCCCGAGCCCGGCCCATCCGGCACCCACCACTGCCACATCGGCCTTCAAGGGATGATCCCGAATCCGGACATGGCCCGTACCATGAGCGCCTCGAGCCCGAGCCGGGAGAGCACCGCGATGCGGCGGCCCGCAGGGATCCTGGTCTTGCCCTGGCCCGGCAGGGGGGGACTCTTCTCCACGGCCGAGAGCAACTCCCTGTACGTCGCGGACAGCGCCCTCGCGAAGCACAGGGTCCCGTACATATCCGGACCCACGGAGGCATCCGCGATCCGGTACAGGGCCCGCGCCCTGGCGGCCTCGAACCTGACCAGCGCGGCGAATCCCGGCCCCGGTCTCGACGCCAGGATCTCCGCCTCTCTAACGGCGAACCTCTGCATGTCCTCGCGCGGGAGGTAGATCCGGCCCAGCGATGCGTCCTCCCACACGTCGCGGATGATGTTCGTCAGCTGGACGGCCACGCCCGTGATCTCGGCGTATCTCCGCGCCTGCTCGCCCCTCGCGCCGAGCACCGCGCATACGAAGATCCCCACGGCGGAGGCGACGTGGTAGCAGTAGCCGTACAGGTCCTCGAACGTGGCGTAGCTAGTCGGTTCGAGATCCCGCCTCACACCCTCGAGTACCAGGCGCAGGGGCTCGACACCGGTGGAGAACTCCAGGACCGCCACCGCCACCTCGAGGCCGATCGGCGTCGAGGCATGGCCCTGCTCGATCCTGTCGATCTCCCTGGACCAGCGCTCGAGGCCCTCGAGAGCGGCATCCCGGCCCGGGGCCCGGTCGACCGCGTCGTCGAGGTCGCGGCAGAACGCATAGAAGGCCGTCATGCCCCGCCTGCTGTCACGCGGAAGCAGGCGGAAGGCCGCGGCGAAGGAGGATCCGGATTTCCGGAGGACGGCATCGCTTTCGGGTACGGACATCACGTCAGTCGTGCCACGAGCGCGCCGCGATTCGTCATCGAAAGCGCCACCGCGCCGGCACGCACGAAGATCGCGGCTGCGTCGCGCCTGCGCAGCCGTGGCCTCTCGTACAAGACGCCTGCGCCGAGCCTGTCGACATCGTCGAGGATCTTCGTCCCGCTGCGCTGCACGGCCTCGAGCCAGAACCCGGCCGGCAGGCCGACGAGCGCGGGAAGCCCACGCGCGGACTCCATCAGAGAGCGTGCGGTGCGGGTGAGATCGCCGACGAGCCCCGCCATGCCCCTCACGGGAACCCTCGCCATGAGGTGTGCCTCCCTGACCCCCCACCGTCCGGCAGTCTCGAACGGGACGTAGAGCCTGTTCCTCGGTATGTCCACCGACAGATCCTGCCAGAAGTTCGCGAGCTGCAGGGCCGTGCAGGTCCTGTCCGAGAGGTCGTTCGCGTGGTCGCCGTCCCTCCCGAGCACTCGCAGCGCGAGCCTTCCCACGGGGTTGGCGCTGCGCGAGCAGTACCCGAGGACCTCTTCGATGGTCTCGTCGCGGCTCACGAGGCAGTCCTGCCTGAAGGCGTCGAGGAGATCCCTGAG
>CAZGVR010000412.1:0-3927 GCA_964528945.1 uncultured Myxococcales bacterium | reverse complement strand
ATGTACTTTCTCTTCTGCTCCTCCGTGCCGTAGAGCAGCAGGCCGTACGCCGGGCCCGACGCCTGCATGTTGATGGCGACCCTGAGCGAGCTGGAGGCCCGCGCCACCTCCTCGCTGATGAGCGCCAGCGCCAGCCACCCGTCGTTGGTCCCGCCGTACTCCTCCGGGATGATGCAGCCGAAGAATCCCATCTCGCCCATCTTGAGGACCACGTCCCTGGGCCAGTGGTGCTCCTCGTCCCACCTGTCCGCGAACGGCGCGATCTCCTTCTCCGCGAAGTCGCGCGCCGCCTTCTGGATCGCGAGGTGGTCCTCGCTCAGCTTGAAGTCCATGATCTCACCTCCGGATCAGCTCTCTCTCCTGATGACCATGGCCATGGTCACGCCGCCGCCGCCGCATATGGACGCGACGCCCAGGCTCCCGCCCCTGCGCCTGAGCGCGTTGTAGAGCGTGACGAGTATCCGGGCGCCGCTGATACCGGTGGGGTGGCCGAGCGCGATGGCCCCGCCGTTCACGTTCAGCCTCGCCCTGTCCCACTCGAGCTTCATCTCGTTCGAGAGCACCTGGGCCGCGAACGCCTCGTTCACCTCGAGCAGGTCCATGTCCGAGAGCTTCAGGCCCGCCCTCTCGAGCGCGATCGGGATCGCGTAGCCCGGGCCCTCGCCCATGACCGCGGGCTCGACCGCGGTCGCCGAGTACGAGAGGATGGAGCAGAGCGGCTCCTTGCCGATGGCCTTCGCCTTCGCGCGAGACGCAAGGACCAGGGCGCACGCGCCGTCCGACATGCAGAACGCGTTCCCGGCCGTGACCTGCCCGTCCTTCTTGAACGCGGGCTTGAGCTTGCCGAGCGCCTCGACCGTGGTTTCGGCGCGGATGGTCTCGTCCCTGGCGAAGACGACAGGCTTGTCCTTTGGAGAGGCCGCCGGCACCTCGACAGGCACGACCTCGTCCCCGAACGCGCCGTCCTCCCACGCCTTCGCGGCCTTCCTGTGGCTCTCGACCGCGAACTCGTCCATGTCCTTCCTGGCGATCTTGTGCTTGTCCACGAGGTTCTCGGCCGTCACTCCCATGCCGAACCCGCAGAGCGGGTCCACGGAGTCGCCCCACCCGTCCATGAGCACCTTGTCGCCCATCTTGAACCCCTCCCACCTCGCGTTCTTGAGGAGGTAGGGGATCGTGGACATGGAGTCCATACCGCCCGCCACGTACAGGTCGCCGTCGCCGACCATGATGCCCTTGGCTGCCAGGGACACGGCCATCATGCCCGACGGGCAGGCCATGTTGATGGTCTGGACCGGCACCTCGACAGGCACGCCTCCCCTGACCGCGGCCGTCCTCGCCGGGTTCGGGCCGTTGCCAGCCTGCCTGCACGATCCGTAGACGACCTCGGCGATCCCCTTCGGATCGACCCCGGCCCTCTTCACGGCCTCGCGAATGGCGACCGCGCCCAGGTCGTAGGCAGGCATGTCCTTGAGCGTACCGCCGAACCTGCCCATGGGCGTGCGCACGCCGCTGAGTACGACCACATCCTCGAGATCCATGGCTCGCTACTCCTTCACATGTACTGGCCGCCGGACACGTTGATGACCTCGCCGGTCACGTGCCGCGCCTTGTCCGTGCACAGGAACACCACGACGTCCGCGACCTCCTCGGGCCTGCCGAGCCGCTTGAGCACGATCTCGGCGAGCGCGAGGTCCTTGACCTGCTGCGGCGCGCTCGCCATCATCTCGGTCTCGATGAGCCCGGGCGCGACCGCGTTCACGTTGACGTTGAACTGCCCCAGCTCCTTCGCGACCGCCTTGGTGAGCCCGATGATGCCCGCCTTGGACGCCGAGTAGTTGGACTGCCCGAACTTGCCGCGCAGCCCGTTGATCGAGGTCACGTTCACTATCTTCCCGGACTGCTGCTCCTTCATGATCGGGGCGACCGCGCGGATGTAGTTGAAGTAGCCCTTCAGGTTGATGTCGATGACCGTGTCCCACTCCTCCTCGCTCATCTTCCAGATGGTGCGGTCGCGGTTCACGCCCGCGTTGTTCACGAGGATGTCGATCTTTCCGAACGTCTCCACGACCCTGGCGGCCATTGCCTGCGCGTCGCCGAAGCCGGCCACGTCGGCCTGCACCACGAGCGCCTTGCCGCCCGCTCCCTCGACGAGCTTCGCGACCTTCTGCGCCTCGTCCGAGTGCTTCCTGTAGTTGATCGCGACGTTCGCGCCTTCCCTGCCCAGCGCGACCGCGATCGCGCTTCCGATGCCCAGCGACGCGCCGGTCACGATGGCTGTCTTTCCCTGGAGCAGCATGTGGATCCTCCCGTGATCTCGCCCGGTTGGGAGCGGGAGGGTCAAGTTAACATCGCGCCTTCGTGCCGGTCAAGCTTGGCGGCACGGCCCTGCGGCCTCGTGGCCTTGCGGCCGCGTTGCCCTGCGGCCGCGTGGCCTTGCGGCCGCTTCCGGTGTACTCTCGTCCCCTGGAACCGAGGAGGGCCCATGAGGGACACGACCAGGGTGCTCGTCCTTTGCGCCGCCATGTCGATACCGGTTTCGTGCGGTCCTGGCGGCGGATCGTCGGACGCGGACACGTACGACGGATCGCCCGTCGACGACCTGCGCGCGTTCTACGAGCTGATGCAGGAGAACGCGCTCGCTTTCGGGTTTGCGGACGGCGTCTGGGACATGGACCAGGGCGACGGCCGCCTCTACGGCACGGCGTTCTACGCCCACGTCGGCGCGGAGGAGGGGAACGCCGTCTACCTCGCGAGGGCCGCCGAGGCGCGCGACCGCAACGTCTGGCTGCTGGACCAGGCCCTGCTCGACTTCCCGTTCTTCGTGGAGCACTTCGAGGAAGTCATCATGGCCACGCTCGGCCTGGTGGAGTACGGCGACGTCACGGGCGAGGATGCGTTCATGCCCGAGGTCGAATCGATCATCGACAACGCGAACGACGTGCTCTCGCTCTACGGCGACTACCTGGACATCGGCGACGTGGATTCCTGGGCGCTTCAGCTGTACGGCCCGACCACGATCAACGGGTCGCTGGCCCTCATGAACCTGCAGTACGCCTACTACGTGAACTCCGACCGCAGGCAGGAGCGCATCGACCGGGCGGTGGAGATCGTGGACGCCATCGACGCCGAGGTCTTCCAGGGGACCTTCTACAAGTTCAGCCCGGTGGAGGAGCGGCTGGACCTGTACCCCAACGCCATGATGCTGCTCGTGCACACGCGCCTGTACGAGATGACGGACGACCCGGCCCACCTCGAGCGCGCCGAGGGCCTGTACCAGGCCATCCAGCCGCTGCGCTACGCGGATCGCCCGGGCTACTACTCCGAGTACAGCGCCGAGCTCATGGGCGCGACCACGCAGGACTACTCGACCCTCTCCGTGCACAACTACCTCTCTCTCGGCCTGATCCGTCTGCACATCGCGACCGGGGACGACGCCTACATGGACGAGGCCCTGCGGCTACTGGACGGCTTCGTCCGCGGATACCTCTACGACGCGGGCGAGGGCATCCTCGTGCACCACTGGATCGACGGCCACATCGCCCTGCCCACGGACTACGAGTACTTCTGCTCGGGCTGCAACCTGCAGTACCTCTACGTGCTCTGGTACCTGTTCTCGAACACGTGAACCTGCCAGCGAGGGGCGATCACCTCGGAAACGCCTCTGCCCGCCTTGCGAAGTAGACGGAGAAGTTCATCGAACCGTCGTCCTGTACGTATATGGCCCCAACGAGAGGATTCCAGCTCAGGCTATTGCATCCTCCTCTACCAGTCTTCGCCTGGCACCGAAATCTACGCTCATCCCTCGGAGTGCCAATTGTTCATGATATCATGATATTTCTTATTATGCGCTACAAAGACACTATAATCATCTATTTGCAATCTAGATCCTCGCCAAAACAGATATATGCTCCATTTTACGGAAAC
>CAZGVR010000411.1:272-3932 GCA_964528945.1 uncultured Myxococcales bacterium | reverse complement strand
CCGGGGGTGTCGAAGCACGCGGCGCTCGACTGCTCGGGCATCGACGTCGCCAAGGGGAGGCAGGCCTTCACCAAAGGCAGGAGCGCCGGCTACCTACCGTCGCGCGGCGGCAAGGTCCCTGCCCTGCCGCCCGTGAACGACAAGGGCGAGATGGAGTTCGACCTGGGCTACGCCACCATCTCCATCCCCCAGGCGTACGCCGGCTACGTGAGGTACGTGCACGAGGTGTTCGGGTCGCCGTCCGAGGACTCCGAGGTGGACGTGGGGCAGGTGCTCGCGTACTTCCACACGCTCAGGCAGTGGGTGGGCGCGCTCCCGGGCACGCTCGGCGACCAGGTCGCGGCCTTCCTCGCGGACGCTGCGGACCAGCACGCAGTGCTCGCGAGGCGCGTGGAGGGATACGGGAAGATCCTGGAGAGCGACTCCAACTTCGAGGTCGTGGCGCACGTGCCGTACATGTTCTCGTACCTCTGCCGGATCATGATCGACCCGGCCGTGCCGCCCGAGCCCAAGGTGGACGCTGCCATGGGCATCGTGTACTTCGCCTCGCCGGTGGACGTCATTCCCGAGGCCTTCATCGACCACCCGATCGCGCTAGCGGACGACGCGTGCGTGGCCCTCTGGGTCATCCGCGCGCTCGAGTCCTCCATAGTCTCGAAGGCGACGATCGAGAACAACTGGCCGGGGGAGGCGCCCCTGCCCGTGAGCGTGGACGTGTGGGAGAAGCCCATCCGGGAGCTCCTGGGCGGGGACGCGGTGGACGCCGTCTACTCCTACTTCGCCACCAAGCGGGGACTCGCGTCCGCCCCCCGCTGATCCCCGTGGCCATGGGAACCCCCACGTGAGCCGGCCCATGGGAGCGGCGCCGGAAGGCAGGCTCGAGGTCGTGAGCGACTTCAGGCCCACGGGCGACCAGCCGCGGGCCATAGAGGAGCTGGCGGCAGGTCTCGCCGAGGGCAGGAAGGAGCAGATCCTGCTGGGCGTAACGGGCTCGGGCAAGACCTTCACCATCGCCAACGTGATAGAGCGGGTCCAGCGTCCGACCCTCATAATCGCACACAACAAGACCCTGGCCGCCCAGCTCTACCAGGAGTTCCGCGAGCTCTTCCCCGGGAACGCGGTCGAGTACTTCGTCTCCTACTACGACTACTACCAGCCCGAGGCGTACATCCCGTCCTCGGACACGTTCATAGAGAAGGACTCCTCCGTGAACGACAAGCTGGACCGGATGCGGCACTCGGCAACGCGATCGATCCTGACGAGGCGGGACGTCATCGTGGTGGCCTCGGTCTCGTGCATCTACGGGATCGGGTCGGCCGAGGACTACGGGACCATGCTGGTCACGGTGGACACCGGGGAGGAGGTCGGGCGCAACTCCCTCATCAGGTCCCTGGTCGGCATCATGTACGACCGAAACGACTACGACTTCCATCGCGGCAGCTTCAGGGTTCGCGGCGACACGGTCGAGGTCTTCCCGCCCTACGAGGACTCGACGGCCGTGCGCGTCGAGTTCTGGGGCGACACGGTCGAGAGGATCTCGATGATCGATCCGCTCAGGGGCAGGCCGCTCCGCGAGATCCGGCGGGCGGTCTTCTATCCCGGCAGCCACTACGTGACGCCGCGAGAGAACCTGCGGCGGGCGATCGACGGGATCAAGGCCGAGCTCGCGGAGAGGCTGCCCGCGCTGTCGGCCCAGGGGAAGCTCGTCGAGAGGCAGAGGATCGAGGAGCGGACCATGTTCGACATCGAGATGCTCCAGTCCACCGGCTGGTGCACGGGCATCGAGAACTACTCGAGGCACCTCTCCGGCCGCAAGGCAGGCGAGCCTCCGCCCACGCTGCTCGACTACTTCCCCGAGGACTTCCTGGTCGTGATCGACGAGTCCCACCAGACGCTCCCGCAGCTGCACGCGATGTACCGCGGGGACAGGTCGCGGAAGGAGACACTGGTCGAGTACGGCTTCAGGCTCCCGTCCGCCCTCGACAACAGGCCGCTCAGGTTCGAGGAGTTCGACGCGCGCGTGGCGCAGAGGATCTACGTCTCCGCGACCCCGGGCGACCTGGAGCTCGAGCGGACGGGCGGCGAGGTGGTCGAGCAGGTGATCAGGCCGACCGGCCTCCTGGACCCGGCCGTGGAGATCCGCCCGGCAACGGGCCAGGTCGACGACGTGGTCGGCGAGATAAGGAGGAGGGTCGCGGCCGGCGAGCGCGTGCTCGTCACCACGCTCACCAAGCGTATGGCAGAGGACCTGGACGAGTACCTCCGCGAGGTGGGCGTCAGGTCCGGCTACCTGCACTCGGACGTGGACACGCTCGAGCGCATTGACATCCTGAGGGACCTGAGGCTGGGCGTAATAGACGCGCTGGTCGGCATCAACCTGCTGAGGGAGGGCCTCGACCTGCCCGAGGTGTCCCTGGTCGCGGTCCTGGACGCGGACCGCGAGGGGTTCTTGAGGTCCACGCGATCGCTCATCCAGGTCTCGGGCAGGGCGGCGCGAAACGTGATGGGCGCGGTCATCATGCACGCCGACAGGATGACCGACCCCATCCGCGAGATCCAAGCGGAGACGGGCCGCAGGCGCGCCAGGCAGCAGGCCTACAACGAGGAGCACGGCATCACCCCGCGGACGATCGAGAAGGCCGTGAGGGACCTGAGGCCCGGATCGCCCTCGTCCGACTGGGTGGACCTGGCTCCGGCGATGGCCGGCACGTCGGGCGTGGCCGGCACGGCGGGCGTGGCCGGCACGTCGGGCGTGGCCGGCACGGCGGGCGTGGCCGGCACGGCGGGCGTGGCCGGCACGTCGGGCGTGGCCGGCACGGCGGGCGTGGCCGGCACGGCGGACGCCGAGGACGCGGCAGAAATCGCGGCGCTCGCTTCCTCGCTGCGCGCCGAGATGCTGAGGGCCGCCTCGGATCTCGACTTCGAGAGGGCCGCCATGCTACGCGACAGGCTCAGGCAGATGAGGATGGACCCGTCGAGCGTGCCGGGACCGGCGCCCGGCGGCTCGGGCCGGGGACGCTCGAACCACGGCAAGGCCGCGAGGGGACGGGCAAAGAGGGCGAAGCGATGAGCCGAGGCACGGGTACAGGCGAGGGGAGTGCCCATGCCGGGCGGGGTACGCCGGGTGCGCAGCCGGCACAGGGTGAACGGGGTGCGCTGGGGGTGAGAGGCGCGCCCGGGCCCGGCCTGCTGGTCGGGACCGGGTGCGCGATCATGGCGTTCGTGATCGTCGCGTTCGCGGCCGGGGCCGTCATCCTTCTGGGGCGCAGGGGCGAGGCGGCCGATGCGGCCGAGAGGGCCAGGGCCATGGCAGGGACCGGCGCCGGGGAATCGACGCCGGCCTCGGAGTTGGACGCGGCGCGGCTCGACCTTCTCGCGCTCTCGGGCGAGATCTCGGACCCTTCGGCCAAGGCCGTGGACCTGGCAAGGGCCGAGCAACGGCTCGACTCCATAGAGGTGAGGATCGAGGGCCTGCGGAGCGTGCCCGGCTGGATCAAGGTGAGGGCGCTCGGGGAATCCGTCTCCATCCAGCTCGACCTGGTCCGCAGGAAGGGCGTGGCCGGCGAGGTGCCGGCCCTGCCGCCGGCTTCCATCGCCCCGGCGCCCGACTAGAGCCTGGTGGGCCGGGCCATCGACGGATCCACCCTCCTCAAGGCGACA
>CAZGVR010000411.1:0-262 GCA_964528945.1 uncultured Myxococcales bacterium | reverse complement strand
GTCGCTCGCGGTGAGGTACGGCCCTGCCCTGCTCCGCGTGGCGCGCGAGCCGGCGGTGCTGGGAAGGATCGGCGAAGTGGACGCGCCGGCAGGTTGGAAGTTCCTGGAAGTGGAGATCGGGGTCGAGGGCGAGGCGGACCTGGTCGAGTACTCGACGACGCTGCTCGACGACTTCCTGAGGTCGTTCCCGCCCTACCTCGCCGGGGAGAAGGAGCTTGCCGGCGACATGAAGGCCGCGAGGGCAAAGGCCGGTAAGCCGCAC
>CAZGVR010000410.1:2558-3968 GCA_964528945.1 uncultured Myxococcales bacterium | reverse complement strand
GCAGCGCAAGCAGTTCGGCAAGACGCTCTGCACGCTCAAGGGATACACCCACAAGCTGCTCCTTCCGCACATCGTGCAGCTCGAGGCGTGCCGCTCGTACATCGAAGAAGTGACGCGGCGCATCGACTCCGGCGAGAAGAACCTCGCAACGGAAGCGTCGATCGCCAAGCTCGTCGCGACGGAAGCGGGCAACGCGGCGGCGGAAGCGGCGATCCAGGCGCACGGCGGCTACGGCTACACGCGCGACTACCTCGTCGAGAAGATCCGGCGGGACGTGAGGATCACCACGATCTACGAGGGCACGAGCGAGATAATGCGAAGCACGATCGCGATGGACCGGTGGCGCGATTCGATCCAGTCACGCATGGGCCTCTACGAGGATCTCGCCGCCTCCCTCGATCTCCTCGCGACCGGGGACCCCGGCGTGGGAGCCGGGGCCGCGGCGCTGGCCGTGAGGACTCTCGGCAGGGTCATCCAGGTCGCCCGCGAGAACAGGCTGACGAGGAAGCAGCACGTCGTGTTCATGCTCGGCGACATGGTGGCATGCGTCGAGACCGCGGCGGTCATGTGCCGGACCGCTGCGGGGATCAGGTCCGGTGCGGGGAGCCCGGACCCGCTGCTCTTCCCCCTGGACGGCGAGGCCGCCGGCGCGGTGGCCAGGCTGTGGGCGCGTCGCGCGGCGTGGGAAGTCCTCGGGCGGGCCGCGGCCGCGATCGTGGGGACCGGCCAGGGCGGGATGGATGCGGGCGGCACCGTGCCGGGCGTGGAGACGCAGAGGTACTTCGGGATCATGGGAGGCGCCGAGGCGGACATGGATCTGCTGGCGCGCAGGCTCGTGGAGTCGTGAGCTGGGCGGGATCTCCAGCGAGGGAAGAGGTGAAGGAATGAGGAACGGAAGCCAGGATCCAGGCGCCATGCTGACGTCGAAGGTCTCGGCCGGGCAGGCGGTGGCCATCATCGGCGCTGGAGCGATCCTTCCGGACGCGCCCGACGCGGCGGCCTTCTGGGAGAACGTCGGGTCCGGACGCTACTCGATACGGGAAGTGCCTCGTGACCGCTGGAACGCGGAGGACTACTACGATCCCGACCCGGCTGCGCCGGACAAGACCTACTGCAAGATCGGCAGCTTCGTCACGGACTTCGAGTTCGACTACCGGCGCTTCAGGATCCCGCCGAGGACCGTAGAGGCCATGGATCCGGTCCAGCTATGGGCCATGGCCGCGGCCGGCGAGGCCCTCGAGAGCGCCGGCTACCTCGACCGCGATCACGACAGGTCCAGGACCGCGGTCATCGTCGGGAACTCCATGGCCGGCGAGAAGCAGTACGCGACGTCGTTCCGCGTGCTCCTGCCGGAGACCATCAATGCGCTCAATGCCTCCCGGGACTTCGCAGGGCTCCCGGGAGCGACTC
>CAZGVR010000410.1:0-2548 GCA_964528945.1 uncultured Myxococcales bacterium | reverse complement strand
AGCTCGACACGGCGCTGGCCGCACCCACCTCCGAGGGCGCCCGGGAGCGACTCGCGAGGGGATCAGCGGATCTCTCAGGGAGGGCATCGGCGGCAGGACACCCAGGGTCACGGAGGATTCCATGCCCGGCGAGCTGTCCAACGTGATCGCCGGACGGATAGCGCAGGCGTACGACCTCGGCGGGACCAGCTGCACCGTCGATGCGGCGTGCGCGTCCAGCCTGGCCGCGATCTCGACCGCCGTGCACACCCTCACGCGAGGGGACGCGGACATGGTCATCTCTGGCGGTGTGGATCGCTCCATGGGCCCCCCCACGTACGTGAAGTTCGCGAAGATCGGCGCGCTCTCGGCTCGCGGCAGCTACCCGTTCGATGCCCGGGCCAGCGGCTTCGTCATGGGCGAGGGCTGCGTGATGCTCGTCCTCAAGCGGCTGTCCGACGCGCTCAGGGACGGGGACCGCGTGACCGCCGTCATCCTGGGGATCGGCAGCTCGAGCGACGGCCGCGGCAAGGCCATCGCCGCCCCGAACCGCGAGGGGCAGCTGCGCGCGCTCCGCAGGGCGTACGACGCAGCCGGCGTGTCGCCCGCGGACATCGGCCTGGTCGAGGCCCACGGGACGTCCACGAGGGTCGGGGATCCGCTGGAGGTGGATGCGCTGTCGGAGCTGCACGACGCCCTGGGGACCCGGCCGGGCACGATCCCGCTCGGGTCGGTGAAAGGGCAGATCGGCCACTTGAAGAGCGCGGCAGGCGCTGCGGCGGTCCTGAAGGCCGCCCTCGCGCTCCACAAGAGGATGATCCCCCCGTCCGTGAACTTCGACGAGCCGAACCCGGCGATCGCATTCGGCAGGAACCCGTTCAGGGTTCCGGTCTCGGCCGAGGAGTGGCCGGGCGGCAGCAGCCCCAGGTGCGCTGCAGTATCGGCATTCGGGTTTGGCGGTACCAACTTCCATGTGGTAATGCAGGAGGCTCCGGAGATCATGCCCACCGTAGGAGTGATGGTGACCGGGATGGAGAGGAAGAGCGACCAGGCCGAGCTCGTGTCCATGTCCGCGGCGGCCGCTGCCGGCGAGGGCACGGGCAGCGTCCTCGAGGATCTCTTCTCGAGGGTCGCATTCATGGGTGCGGACAGCCACGAGGAGCTGATCGCGGCGATCGCGGGCGGCAAGGCCCCGGCCCGTCCATCCGGACTCGACGAGGTTGCCCGGATCTGTGCCCGCCCCGCGAGGCTGGCGATCGTGGCTGCGAGCGAGGCCGAGGCGGTCCGGAAGGCGGCCAAGCTCGTCGAGGCCATGGCCGGCGGCTTCGATCCCAGGAAGGCATCCCTCCTGGCACGCCAGGGAGTGCATCTCGGCTCCGGGGCTCCGATGAAGGTCGCGTTCCTGTTCCCGGGTCAGGGCTCCCAGAGCGTGGGCATGCTGCGGGCGCTCCGCGAGCGCTACGCCGAGTTCCGTGCGGTTTTCGAGGATGCGGATGCGGTCATGAGGCCGATCATCGGCCAGGGGCTCTCCGACATCGTCTACGGCGACTCGGGGGACGAGGAGAAGAAGGCCAGGCTCGAGGAGAGGCTCAGGCAGACCGAGGTCACACAGCCCGCCATGCTGGCCGCGGACGCGGCCATGTGCAGGGTCCTCGAGTCGGCGGGCCTGCGGCCGGACATGGTCGTCGGGCACTCGCTCGGCGAGTACTCCGCGCTCGTCGCGGCCGGCGTGCTCGGCATCGGTCCAGCGCTCGAGATAGTGGCGGCCAGGGGGCGCGAGATGACGGCCGTCAGCCTGGCCGATCCGGGCAGGATGCTGGCCGTGCTCGCCGACTCCGAGACCGTCGAGCGCATCATCGCGACCGTGGACGGCTACCTCACTCCGGCCAACAAGAACTCGAGCACCCAGACGGTGGTCGCCGGCGAGAGCGCGGCCGTCGAGCGGCTGGCCGCTGTCCTCGAGAGGGAGGGTATCAGGGCCGTACCCCTCAACGTCTCCCACGCGTTCCACAGCAGGATAGTGGCACCGGCGTCGGAACCCCTGCGCCGCGTGCTCATGAGGCACGAGTTCGGCAGCGCAAGGGTTCCCGTGTACACCAACGTGACGGGAAGGGCCTACCCGGCGGACGCGGCCCAGGAGACGTACGTGGACGTGCTGGCTCGCCAGATCGCGAGCCCGGTGGAGTTCGTGGCCTGCGTGAGGAGCATGTACGAGGACGGGGCTCGCCTCTTCGTGGAGGTGGGTCCGAGGAAGGTGCTCGCATCGTTCGCCGAGGACATCGTGGGGTCCATGCCCGAGCCGACGAGGGTCTTGAGCTCGAACAACCACAGGATTCCCGACCTCGACGGCCTGGCTGCCATGTGGGCAGCGGCCGCGGTCGCGGGATCGGTCGGCGCAAGGCGCGCGGGCGGCAATGGCGCGGTTTCCGGCGGGATCGGCCCCGGCAGGGCGACGCGGGACGCGATGGCGGGAGGCACGACGGTGGTCGTTTCCGGAACGGCCATGGGGCTGCCCGGACGCGATCGCGACCTGTTCTCGGACGGGAACGTGGCCATGCTTCTCGAGGGA
>CAZGVR010000409.1:1417-3974 GCA_964528945.1 uncultured Myxococcales bacterium | reverse complement strand
CCCCGGGCAGAGAGGCGGAAGTCGCCGACGGCACGGGCAATCCTGAGGACCTGGCCCGCAGGTCGGAGGTGGCGGCCGCGATCGACGGGGCGCTGGCCGCTCTGCCTCCCGTGTACCGGAGCGCGGTGATCATGAGGCACAGGCAGGGGCTCTCCTACGACGAGATCGCCGAGGCGCTGGACGTGCCGCTCGGAACGGTGCAGGCGAGGATCCACAGGGGACGCAGGTTGCTGCAACAAATGCTCCGGGACCTCGTAATGCCGTGAGGAAGACGCGATGCGCGAAGAATGCAGCAGGTTCGTGGAGATGATGCAGGAGGAACTGGACGGCACTCTGCGTCCGGAGGAGCGCCCGGTGCTCGAGGAGCACGTCTCGAGATGCGAGTCCTGCGCGTCCGAGGCCGATTCGCTGCGGCGCACCGTATCGCTCCTGGAGAACATGCGGCCGGTGGAGCCTGCGGAGCCGACCGAGGCGTTCGTCCGGTCGGTATTGCTGAGGGCCTCGGCTGCCCGTCGGGCAAAGGCGGCCATGGCCGGCTGGGCATGGGCCTCCGGCATCGGCACGATCCTGGCGGCCTCCCTGGTCCTTGCCACGTGGGCGGGCATGGTGCAGCCGGCTGCGGCCGGCATGGCGGGGGCCGTGGTCGAGGCGGCCCGGAACCTGCTGGTGCTGCTCGAGGCGCTCGCCGTCCCGGCCCACGTCACGATCACGCTGCTGGACGCTCTCGGCGGGGAACTGGCCCCGATCGCACTGGGCGGGTTCCGATCGACCCTGGTGGCCTACGCCGCCGCGCTCGGGCTCATGGTCGCGGCGAGCGCCCTCGGGCTGATGAAGCCGAAGGCGACGGGGCTGCCCCTGTTGTGCTTCTAGAGGAGGAGGAAGAGACATGACGTTCTTCATGGCGGCCATCATCTCGGCGGCAATCGCGACCGCGGATCCAGAGCAGGACGCGACGAGCGACTCTCCCCTCGCCGGGTCGGATGCCAGCGTGGAGCAGGACTACGCGGGGATCGCCCCTCCCGCATCATCGACGGAGGTGGACGGCGCTCCAGAGGACGACGATGTAGAAGGCCATGGGGAGTCGATGGTCCAGGTCGGCGAATCGAGGACCATCGAGATCGGGGAGACGGTCGAGGGGGATGCGGTCATCATCGGCGGCAACCTCACGATCGACGGGATCGTGAGGGGCGACGCCGTGTGCGTGGGCGGCACTCTGAGGCTGGGACCCACGGCCGTGATCGAGGGCGACGCCGTGAGCGTGGGCGGCCGCTCGGTGATCGACGCGGCCGCCGCCGTGAGGGGGGACCGGGTCTCGGTGGGCGTCAACCTCGGTCCCATTGGGCACCTGCAGAAGCTCAAGGAGGCGGAGGAGGAGGACCGGAGCGGATTCCTCTCCAGGCTCGTGCACCTGGCATGGGAGATCGTGTTCCTGCTGTTCCTCATGTTCCTGGCTCTGCTCCTCACGGTGTTCATGCCGCGCCAGGCCCAGCGCATCGAGGACCACCTGACCGGCGACTTCCCCAGGACCTCGCTGCTCGGGATCGGGATCATGGTGCTCCTTCCCCTCGTACTCCTCGTCATGACCGTCACCATCATCGGGATCCCCCTGATCCCACTAGTCCTGCTCGCGACCGCGGTAACGGGACTGCTCGGATACCTGGTCTTCGCGAGGGTGCTCGGGCGTCGCATCGCGGGCGAGAGGCATGCGCTCCTGCAGATCCTGATCGGGCTCCTGCTCCTCCAGGGCGCCTCCATGCTGGGCGACCTGGTCGCGCTTCCGGGCGGTGCCTTCGGCATGTTCGCGCACATCCTGAACGTCATCGGGACGATCATCTTCCTGGGCGGCAACTTCCTGGGCCTGGGCGCGGTCGTCTACTCGCGCTGGGGCGGCCGCACCCTGGACGAGACCAGGGCCATGCGCGCGCAGAACGGGCACCCGAAGTGATCCGTCCGCGCCCGGGCCGGATGAAGGGATCCCGGGCTCAGCGCGGGGAGGACCGCGGGCTTCCGGCAGGCGGCGGTGCGGGCTGTGGAACGGCCGGCTGGGATGCCGGCGGCGTCGCTGCCGCGGCCTCGGGGCAGGTGCCGGCCTTGGGCGAGTAGTAGATGCACTCGTTGAAATTGAAGTTGGGATCCGAGAACGAGCTCAGGTCGAAGACCAGGGTTATGGACGGACCGTTCGAGCCCTTCGTGCTGAAGGTGACGGATTTCAAGCCGGTCGTCTTCGAGCTCACCAGCCCCTGCAGCCAGGAGCGGAAGTCGAAGTAGGACCAGTCCCCGCCTGGATCCACGTATCGCGCCATCAGAGTCGAGAACGACGAGTACCAGAACTGCTCCAGGTCCAGCATGGGATCGTTCGGATCGCCGGCGCCGCCCGCGCAGATGCTGATGAGGTCCGAGACCATGTTTCCGTACTGGTTTGCGTTGCACTCGTCCGAACCGAGCCAGAGCATGACTTCCGAATCGTCCTCGGCCATGTAGCCAGCGGCAACGATCGCACCGAAGCTCTTCTCGACCGGGAAGGTCCGGCCGGACTGGAATGAGTCCACCATCGTCT
>CAZGVR010000409.1:0-1407 GCA_964528945.1 uncultured Myxococcales bacterium | reverse complement strand
TGTGCATTCCACCGGCGCGTGGCGAGCGTCGCGTAGCTCGCGGTGTCGTCGAGGGCGTCTAGCGAGGAGATCAGCCCGTCCAGGAAGCCCATGTAGGCGTGGTTCACGGGCTTGCCGGCCGATGCCGGCGTGACCGGCCCGTAGGAGGGTGGCGGCGTGTAGCTCGGCGTGGGCCCAGGATCGTACGTGGGCTGGTAGTACGACGGGGTGGACGGCCCGGACTTGGCGTTCAGGGCGAGCGGCACGAGGTCGATGAGCACCAGGAACTGGTCCGGGACGGCCTGGTCGTCCATCCACCCCCTGGTCCACCTGAGGTCGAGGGCCACTCCCTTGTCCCCGAAAAGGAGCTCGAGCCCGGCGTAGACCGACGTCTCGTCCCCGAGCAGGCTGTTCCTGGAGACGCGGTTCTTGGCCCAGTCGAAGTCGAACTCGAGGCCGCCGTAGAGGGAAATGCGCCAGAAGTGCAGGCTGAGCTCCACCGGCCACCTGAATCCGACCGCGAAGGGCATGCGGAAGGCGGCATCGCCGTCCCTCTTCGCCACCAGGCCGTTCATGAAGAGCCCGACCCCGGTCTTCACGTGCACGTAGCGGAAATCCAGCCAGAGCTGCCAGGAGCCGCCGATGTGGAACCACGAGTGGTTCTTGTCGAACGAGCCCTCGATCTCCAGCATCTGGTACTCGATCCCCAGGATCTTTCCGACGTTGCCGCCCCCCCTGAGCAGCATGTGGAATCCTCCCAGGTGCTGCGCAGAGCCGAGGTCGCCCTTCTCGTGCAGGAACGTATAGCTCGGCCCCAGCCACGCGTTCCAGCCGAAGCTCCCCTTCCCGGCCTCGGCGCGATTCGCCTGGATCAGGAACGCCACAACGAGCACGACGGCCGGGAACAGCACCGAACGACGCATGATTGGCCTCCTCCGGACATGCGAACGTGGAAAGCGAAGTATGCCTGAGGCCCTACTTCCGCTTCAAGATCGAGCGCCACCCTGACTGGTGGAGCCCGACCATGTTCTCGGAGGTGTACCTCACGTCGTCGACCACGAAGAAGCTGGTCGGATCGATCCGCATGACGCTGTCCGTCAGCTTCTTGATCTCCCTGCGCCTGGTCTCGAGGAAGAGCATGTGCACGGTCCCGTCCCGCCCCCTGCCCTCGAACTCGGTCACGCGATAGCCCTCCCGGCGCAGGGTCTCCACCATCTCCACGCCCTTCCTCGTGAACACGCGCAGCACCTGCAGCCCGAAGGCGAGGCGCTTCTCGATCGTAATGCCCAGGAAGTTCCCGGTCGCGAAGCCGAAGGCGTACGACAGGGCGTAGACCGGCTCCTTCAGGTTGTTGACCACCTTGGAAACGACGATCACCCAGATGAGGACCTCGAAGAAGCCCAGGCACCACGATAGCCCGCGGCGCCC
>CAZGVR010000408.1:2176-3981 GCA_964528945.1 uncultured Myxococcales bacterium | reverse complement strand
CCTGGACCGGATGGCCTCGAAGGTCTCCAGTCCCATGCCCTCGATCCCGAAGACGCGCTCCACGATGACCGAGCCGCCGATTAAGTACGGGAACTGCAGCCCGAGGAGCGTGACGATCGGGATGACCGAGTTCCTGAGCGCGTGGCCGAAGATCACGGTGCGCTCCCTGAGGCCCTTGGCGCGCGCGGTCCTTATGTAGTCCTGCCTGACCGTCTCCATCATCGCCGACCGCTGGTAGCGCGACAGGGTGGCGAACGAGACGTACGAGAGGCAGAACACCGGCAGGACCAGGTGATGGGCCACGTCGAGGATCCTGAGCGGGATGGGCCAGGCAGCCGCCCCGTCCGAGGCGAGTCCCCGCAGCGGGAAGAGGTCCAGCATGCCCACGCCGCAGAGCAGCCTGATGAGCATCAGCGCGAGCCAGAAGCTCGGCAGGGAGTAGAGCACGAAGAGCACGAGGGTCGTGACCCTGTCCAGCGCCGTGCCCGGGTTCAGGGCGGAGTAGTTGCCCAGCGGGATGGACACCATGTACGCGATGACGAGCGAGAGGAGGCTGAGCAGCAGTGTGACGGGGAGCCTCTGCGTCAGCTTCGACGAGACCGGCCGTCCGTCCCTGGAGGACTCCCCGAAGTCGAGCCTGGCCAGCCTGGACAGCCACTTCGCGTACCTGGTCTGGGTGATCGCGCCGGTCGCGCGGCAGAGCGAGTCGCACGTCGTGTACTCGTCCTGGTGGTGCCACCACCAGTCCTGCCAGGCCCGGGAGGAGCGCCGGTTCGTGTCCAGGCTCTCGGCGGTGCCGCCGACCCTCTGCGTGCCGGTGAGCTGCCTGAGGAGGTCGAGCAGCGGGGCAGTGCCGGATCCCGCGCCCTCGCTCTCGAGGGCCTCGAAGATCGCGGGGAGGCAGAAAGTGTCCAGCCTGACGATCTCGCGGAACGCGAGTTCGTTCTCCTCGCGGACGTAACGGATCACGAGGCGCCTGGCCCTCGCCTGCCTGTAGTCCATCCGGTAGTAGTCCCAGTAGTCGCGCCAGAAGCCCTCGCGATCGTCCTTCTTCCCCATCTCCCCGGCCACGCCCATCCGCGCTGCGACCGCGTCCAGACCGTCCAGGATGGGCTCGCGCACCTCGGGATCGAGCTTGTCGAGCCGCGGGACGATGTGCGGGATGATCGCCCCGCCGAGAGCCGCGACCTGCCTCCTCGCGAAGGGGTGCCGCCTCGGATCCCTGGCCGCGTCGATTATCTCGTCGGCCCTGGACTCCGCGTCCTGGATGTCGAGGTTGAGGAAGAGGGGCAGGTGGAGGAAGTAGCGGCGGGCGTACTGCCTGGACTCGTCCTCGATGTTGCCGCTCTGCACGGACGACTGCCATCCGGCGGTCAGCGGGGTCCCGGGGGCCAGGTGGACAAGGAGGAACGTCACGAGCGTGATGCCGAACAGGGTCGGGACCATCTGGAGGACGCTTCTCGCGACCAAACTGATCATCGCGTGCATTTACTAGCACAGCGCGTCCCGTGACCACAAAATTGCGTCTCAGGCCCCGAGCGTCCTCTCGAAGAACCCGAGGATCGTGCGGTAGAGGTGGAGCCTCGCCTGCTTCCCGCCGATCAGGTGGGTCTTGCCCGGGTACAGCATGAGATCGAACGGGAGCCCGGCCGCCTGCAGCCTCTCCATGAAGGCCAGCGTGTTCACCGGCAGCACGTGCCTCAACGGCCTCGTGGCGCTCGGGTTGCTCGGCGTCGCCTCCGGGCCCTGGTGCGAGCCGGCGGTGCGGGCCGGGTTGGTGTTCGTCGCGGCGATCGCCCTGCTGC
>CAZGVR010000408.1:0-2166 GCA_964528945.1 uncultured Myxococcales bacterium | reverse complement strand
CAGCGTGTTCACCGGCAGCACGTTGTCGTCGGCCAGGCCATGGACGAGCAGCAGCTTCTCGCGGAGCCCCGAGAGGTCCTGGTCCATGGGAGATGCCTGGTCGTAGAGCCCGGAGTCCGGACCCGGCATGCCGAGGTACCGCTCGGTGTAGTGCGTGTCGTAGAGCCTCCAGTCCGTGACCGGGGCGACGGCCGCGCCCGACGCGTAGAGCCCGTCCGTGCGGAGCAGGGACATGAGCGCCTGGGTGCCGCCGTAGCTCCACCCCCATATGCCGATCCGTCCCGCATCCACCCATGGCTGCGACTCGAGCCACTTTGTCGCGGCGGTCTGGTCGTCGACCTCCACCCTTCCCAGCCCATGGTGGATGGCGTCGGCAAAGGGCTTGCCTCGGCCGCCCGAGCCCCTTGGGTCCACGCTGAACACCGCGAAGCCGCGAGAGGCGAGGACCTGGTTGAACAGCGACATGGAGCTCCACCTGTCCGCCACCACGTGGCCGCCCGGACCGCCGTAGGCGTACACGACGACCGGGCTCCTCGCGCCCGGATCGCCCCACGGCGGCCTGGTGATCACGGCGTCGAGCATGGTCCTGCCGTCGGCCGCCGGTATCCGGACGAACTGCGGCTCGGCAATCGCCGCGCCGTCGAGCTCGGGCGTGGGGTTGTCGAGGAGGACCGCCACCTCCTTGCCCTCCGCGTCCCTGAGCACTGCCCTGGGAGGCCGCGACGCGGTCGAATGGACGTCCACGAAGCTGCGGCAGTCGGGCGCCATCTCGACGTCGTGCCATCCGGGGTCCCCGGTCAGCCTCGCGGGCTCCCCGCCGTCGAGACCGATCGAGAACAGGTTCATGTCCAGGCCGTGCGACAGGCTTCCCGTGTAGAACATCCGGCGGCCCTCGAGGTCGAGGCACGCCACGCCGGACGCCTCGGCGCCGGCTGGCGTCAGGGTCCTCACCGTCTTGCCGGAAGGATCGCGGAGCCGGATGCCGCGTACGCCTCCCTCCAGCGAGGGCCACAGGAACCCGGACCCGTCCTCCATGAAGACCAGGTCGTCGTGCAGGTCCACCCATGTATCGGCGGTCTCCTCCACGAGGACGGTCGGGACGGAGGATCCCGGTCCGAACGCGAGCAGCGCGAGGGATCGCTGGTCCCTCGTCTGCACCTGGACGAGCAGGGTGCTCCCGTCGGGGCTCCAGTCCACGCGTGCAACGTACTCGTGAGCGGGCATGCCCTCGAGCCAGGTGGTCCTGCCGGTCGCGACCGTGACGATCCCGATCCTGGCCGATGCGTTCGCCTTGCCTGCTGCCGGGTAGCGCTGCTCGGTCACGGATCCGCCGTTCGATCCGTAGCTCGCCCTGCCCGAGACCTGGACCTGGGACTCGTCCACCTGAAGGTAGGCGATCCTGGTGGAGTCCGGGCTCCACCAGGCGCCCAGCTGGCGGTCCATCTCCTCCTGGGCGATGAACTCGGCCAGACCGTTCGTGACCGATGGGCCAGCACCGCTCGTGATCCGCCGCGGCTCGCCGCCGCCTGCGGGCACCACGGCGATCTCGCCTTCGAGGACGAACGAGACCAGGCTGCCGTCGGGCGACCATGCCGGATCGAGGGGGATCCCTTGCTCGCCGTCGTAGATCAGCCTCGATGCCCCCGTGTCTACCGCAAGGACGTAGATCGCATCTCCGAGCGGCACTAGCACCTCGTTCCCGCCCGGAGACCAGGCATAGCCCGTTACTCCGCGCTCCGTGATCCGCTTGCGCTCCAGGGCCTGCACCTGCGCCTCAGAAAGGCCGGAAGCGCCCGAAGCGCGGATGTCCTCGGCCCTGGCCAGCAGCCGTCCGGAACGCGTCCCCACGTCGAACATCCAGAGCTCGAGCACGTCGCGGTCCTCCTTGCCGGGCCGCAGGTACCCGACCCTGGAACCGTCCTTGGACCAGTGGACCTCCCGGATCCTGATCCCGTCCAGCGGCGGGTCCGAGTGGATCCGCTAGAGGGTGATGGCGTGAGTCGCAGGGTCCCCGGCCCCGGCATCCGGGTCCGCGGAGAGGCCCGTGCCTGCCGGCGTCGTCCCTGGCCTGCACCCGGGCAGGCAGGCTAGGCATGACATCGTGAAGTACGCGAGGATATCCGGTGCAACACCCCTCGAACTCATGCGAAACCCTCCTGGCGCCAC
>CAZGVR010000407.1:1767-3982 GCA_964528945.1 uncultured Myxococcales bacterium | reverse complement strand
GAGCCGGTCCTCCATGCCCTTCTCCACGATCTCCCGCATGCGCGCCGGCCCGGGCAGGAGATCGATCTTGCCGAGATCGTACGGGACCATGAGCTTGGCCATGCGGATCACGTCCAGCCGCTCCACGTCCTGGAACACCATGGACGGGCAGTAGCAGACCGGCACGAAGCCCAGCCGCTCGAACGTGCGCTGGATCTTCGGGGAGTACGCGGACACGTCGACCTCCTGGTACTCGGCGTGCAGCTCCTCGCGCGCTATCCGGTCCACGGACGCGAGCAGGTATCCCTTGACCGCGTCGTCGAACTCGATGAGCTCGAAGATCCTGACCTTCCTGTCGATGGGGTCGTGGGTGAAGCCGGCCGCCCCGAGGATCGCGTCCTTGTCCCTCGCGACCAGGTAGTAGGAGTTGGTGGCCGCGATCCGGAAGAAGCCGTACGTCAGGCTCAGGTTCCCGAAGATCTCGCGGCTCCTCACGCGGCCGCGCTCGATGCGCAGGAGCGGGGTCACGCCCCTGTGCTCGAGCCGCTGGATCTCGCACACCGGCGCGGTCGGGTATCCGTCCGTCTCGTCCTCCACGAGGGCGTCCACGGGCAGGCCGAGCCCCTTGAGCGCGGTCTGCGCGATGAGCGAGACCTCGGGGATGATGCGCGGGTTGTTGCGCCGGAGCTCCGCGGCCGGGCCCATGAGCTTCGCGTACATGGCCACGGTCTCGCGGTGGGCGATGCGGTACTTCATGGGCTGGAAGCCCACGGGCACGAACCCGAACGCCTCCGAGATCTTCTGCGCGCCCTGGTGCACGGTGCGTGTCTCGCCGAACGCGACCTGGACCGAGTCGCCGATCATGCCGAGCGCGCTGGCGATCAGCTTCGTGGCGGCCCCGCCGGACCTCTTGTCGGGAGTCGTGATGAGCCTGCCAAGCTCGCCGATGAGGTCGTTGAGATCCCCCGCGGTCAGTATGACGGAGCCCGTTGCCACGATCTCGCCGCCGTCGTCCGCGACCATGAAGAGCGTGTCGTCCCCGAACACGGCCTTCTTGAGCCAGTCGGTCGAGTAGAAGTCCTTGAAGGGGTACTCCTCGCCGTACACGCGCACGAACAGATCCCTGACCTTCTCGACGTCGCGCTCGCGAGCTTCCCTGATCTCCAGCATGGCCCCATGATAGAGATATCGGGCCTTGCCGGAAAGCCCGGTTCCCGGCTCTTCGTCTTTTTCGACTTCCGGTCCGCGATGGGTAGTATGCGCGATCATGAGGCGGATCGTGGTCCTGGCATCGTTCGCGGCGATTGCCACTGGTGCGGCCTGTCGCGGGAACCCCCTCGACGAGCCTGCGCGGCTGGTGCGAGAGGGGCGGTGCGAGGAGGCCATGCCCATGATCGAGAGGATCGAGGCCGAGGACGCACGCAGGGCAAGGGGCGCGCGAGCCCTGCGTGCGCTGTGCCTGTACCACATGGCCGAGGGGCGCGAGGCCGCCACCGAGGACGACTGGCTCGAGGCCGTGCGCGCGCTGCATGCGTCCATGGAGGAAGCGGGAGGTGGTGGCCCGGGGCTGCCGGCAGGGATCGAAGCGCCGGACGCGGCCATGCTCGGGAGCGCGGTCCTCGCGGCCATGGAGGCGTGCCTCGCCGCCGGGGATGCGCGGGCAGCGCTCGAAGTCATGGAGGAGAACGCGGATCTCGCCGAGTACCCGGATCGCGTGACCGCGATCTCGGGCGAGGCGCACCTCCGTCTCGAGGAGTGGGCGAGCGCCGGTGTCGATCTGGACGCGGCGGGGGCCGGCACCGCCCGGGCGGAGGAGAAGGGCAGGCTGCTCAGGCTGGCGGCCGGAGCGTGGCACGGCGCAGGGCAGACCGAGAAGGCGCTCGTGGACTTCGCCAGGGCCGAGCGGGCCGCCCCGCTCCCGTGGAAGTACCCGGAGAGGCTCATAGAGGAAGGGAAGGAGCCCGAGCACTACCTGGGAGAGCTGATCGCGGCCTCGGTTCACGGCGTGCTCGTGCAGTGCTTCGGACGGGACTGGGAGTCGCTCGAGGACGCGCCGCAGAAGATGAACTTCTTCGTGGGCAAGCGCGAGAAGGACCTGCTCGAGGCCGACGAGCAGGTGGATGTCCTGGGTCGCATCGTGACCGCGGGCGGGGATTCCCACGGCCAGGGCGTGGAGAACGCGCCCTCGTACCTCTACCAGATCCTGAACGCGCGGGCCCTGGTGAAGGCCGGCGGC
>CAZGVR010000407.1:0-1757 GCA_964528945.1 uncultured Myxococcales bacterium | reverse complement strand
TGGAGCTACAGCTACGACAACCGAGGCAACCTGACGAGCCAGACCGACGCCAAGCCCACCGGCCCCGGCGGGCAGACCGAGCCGGCGGCGTTCGAGCCGGACGCGACCCGGGGTGAAGGGATTGACGTCGCTCAGCGCCGCCACATCGGCGGCGGCGGCGACTACGCGGCGTCCCGGGTCGACCTCGAGGCCGCGGCCGCGCTCTTCCCCTCCGCAGCCGAGGCTCCCGCGAACCTCGCGCTGCTCGAGCGGATCACCGGGGCCTGATCAGCTTCCCGAAGGCGGACAGCAGGGCAGGGCCCAGCTTCGCAGGGTCGTCCGTGACCTCGGGCTCGTTCCTCATGTTCGCGAACGCGAGCCGCCTGCCGCGCACCTCCACGGTCCCGTCGTCCCTGCCGCCCGAGAGACGGTCCCAGTCGTCCACGCCGTAGTAGAGCCTGAGCTTCTCGTCGGGGAGCGAATGGTAGAGGATCGAGTCCTCGAGCCCGGGCCGCGCGCGCTTCCTGTTCCTGCGCAGGGACTCCTCGAAGGAGACCTTGATGTAGAGGATGGCCGCCCTGTCCAGGATCTCGTCGCACAGGCAAGGCAGGCCTTCCTCGTAGCCCCTGTCCCCGCCGCGCGAGAACTCTATGATCTTGGTCCGTTGCCCGAACCCCACCGGATCCCGTGCCATGCTCTTCCTGTACGCGAGGTTCACCTTCTCGAGCATGAACGTCCAGAAGAAGTCGTCGGTCATGAACTTCCGGTCGTCGGTCCAGAGCCGGCGCTTCCCGTGCCGCGCGAGGATGTCGTCCTCCTCGAACTTCTCCCAGAGGTACGGGAAGTCGTCGTGCATCTCGACCTTGCCCAGGCCCACGCGCTCGAGCCGCTCCTCGTCGGTCATGGACCCGAGGAAGTCGAGGACCTCGCTCTTTCCGGCCGCGGGCCGGCCGATGAGGATGATGGTGTCCAGCATGGGTGCGAACATAGCAGGTGAGGGGCGGGATGGGAACCGGCCGCGGGTTGCGCCCGGACCGCCCGCGATCCATATTGCGCCCATGGGTCACGCATCATCCGGGGGAGTCTACTCGAGCCTTCAGAAGCATCTCGACCGCCACGTCCTCGGCATGCCCGAGAGCGAGACGGCGATCCGGATCCTCCAGATCCTGTTCAGGCCCGAGGACGCGGAGGTCGCGACCCGGCTCCCGCTGAGGTTCCAGCCGATCGGCAAGCTCAGCCGGTCGCTGCGGATGCCCGAGGCCGAGCTCGACTCGCGGCTCCAGTCCATGGCCGATCGCGGACTGGTCTTCGACATCGAGCGCGAGGGCGTCCGCTACTACATGCTCGCGCCCAGCATCGTCGGGTTCTTCGAGTTCAGCATGATGAGGGTGCGCGAGGACATCGACCAGAAGGAGCTGGCGAGGCTCCTGCACGAGTACCTGGAGGTGGAGACCGACTACGGCCGCGAGGCCTTCGCGGGCGAGACGCAGATCGGCAGGGCGCTCGTCCACGAGACCGCGCTCCCCGCGGGCGACCACGCCGAGATCCTGGACTGGGAGCGGGCCACGTCGGTGGTGCGCGAGGCCGGGCAGTGGGCCATCGGGCTGTGCTACTGCCGCCACGTCCGCGACCACCTGGGCCAGCCGTGCGAGAAGCCCATGGAGGTCTGCATGAGCCTGGGCACGGCGGCCGGGTTCGCCATCAGGCACGGCCACGCTCGGCAGGTGGACCGCGCCGAGGCGCTCGACGTGCTCGCGCGGACCCGCGACATGGGCCTC
>CAZGVR010000406.1:0-4009 GCA_964528945.1 uncultured Myxococcales bacterium | reverse complement strand
AGCAGGGTTGAGACCAGCTCATCGGGGCTTGCCTCATGGGTGACAGACCTCTCTGGGCCGCGTGGAAGATGGAATACATCCTCGGCGAGAAGGAGAAGGGTTGCACCTTCTGCCGGATCCTGGCCGACGGCCCTGCGCTCAAGGGCGAGAACCTCGTGCTCTCCTTTCATGGCGATCACTACGTGGTGATGAACCGGTACCCCTACAACAACGGCCACGTCATGGTCGTGCCCAACCGGCACGTCCAGCGGCTCTCCCAGCTGACGCCGGCGGAGACCGGATCGCTGTTCGAGCGGGTACGCCTCCTCGAAGGCCTGCTGACCGGGACCCTGGCATGCCAGGGGCTGAACGTGGGCATCAACCTGGGCAAGGCCGCCGGCGCCGGCATCGAGGAGCACCTCCACGTGCACCTGGTGCCGCGCTGGGAAGGCGACACGAACTACATGACTTCGGTCGGCGGGCTGCGCGTGATCGTGGAGCACATCCGCGTGACGTACGGGAAGCTGCTCGACGGCCTTCGCGGGTCAGACGAGCAGTGCGACGAGGGTCACTAGGAGCAGCACGAACAGCGCGGCTCCTGCCCCGAGCACGTACCATCCCCTCATGTAGACCGTCGTGCTGTAGGACGCGAAGGCCTTCCCCAGCAGATCCAGCTTTGCGGAGGCCTGCGCCTCGCGCTCGATCTTCCTCGCCAGGATCTCCTGGGCGCCCTCGGACCCGGACGGGAGCTTCCCCTCCTTGAACTCGCGCATCCCGAGCTCGCGCACGAGATCCTCGTACGCCTTCTGCCGGTCGTAGAACCTCTTCTGCATCTCCGTGTCCGAGGCCTGCCTGTGCGAGACGAGGTCGTCGCGCCTCCTGTCGGCCATGGCCACCTTGCCCATCCGCTCCGAGAGCGCGCTCCGCGCGATGGCCAGCTTGCGCTCAATCCCCTTCACCTTCTCCTCGGCCTGATCCAGCTCGGCCTGGACCTCACGCCTGTTCCCCTCCAGCACCCCCATCCTGGCCTCGTGACCCGCGACTACCGCCGGGTCCGGCGGAGGGGCGCCCTTCTGCGGCCTCGGGATCGCGTCACGGATGTTCCTGACCTCGATGTCTATCCGCTGGACCTTGAGGCGGACCCGCCGCGCAGCGCTCCTCGCCTCCTCGGCGTCGCGCTCGCGGATGGACTCCTCGCTCTTCAGCTTCTCGGCATCGGTCCGAAGCTTGGACAGCTCCTCGTCCACGTACCCGGCCTTTGCCTTGAATTCGTCATCCTCGGCCTGCCTCTCGCCGCGGAGGCGGCTGACATCCTTCGACGCCTCGTCGATCGACGCCACCAGCTTCTCCTGCTCGTCCGTCCCCCTGCACTCGGCGAGCTTCCGGGATCCCACGGAGAGGAGCTCCGCCTCCAGGTCCCCGCGAGCCTCCTCGTGGACCTTTTCCTGTGCGGCGATCTCGGACGCGAGGACGGTCCTCCGCTTCCTCACGGCCAGCATGTACGGTACGGCCTGCAGGAACGCGTCGGGGGGATCGCCGTAGCCGGCGATGCGTGCCACATCGTCTGACCCGGGCATGATCGCGGGAGGCGGGGTGGCCGCGCCGCCCGGTGCATCCCCGGCACCGGACTGCCCGGTTCGCGGGCCGGCCTTCCGGAACCTCTCGGAGTCCACGTCGATCCCGAGCTCGATGGGGCTGTCGCCCTCTTCGTCCCGGTCCGCGAAAGAGCCTGCCTCATGCGCCGACCCATCCGAGACCTCTCCCGTCGAAGGGTCGAAGGTCCTCTGCTGGCCCTGAGCCCCCCTGGTGGATCCTGGCCTCGACCCGTCAGCGGCCGGCACGGAGCCGGATATCTCCCGTCCGCAGTGGGGGCATGGCCCGCTGTCCTTCGCAACGGGTTTCTGGCAATTCTTGCAATAGTGCATGACTCGTACCGCCTGGGCCGATCATCTATTGACATATCGAAAAACTCAAGTAAATACTACGGGCTTGCCGATCGCCCCCCCCCTTGCCCAGCGCGAGCGGACGCTGGCCTCGGGTGGCGCGTACCGGTCCGGTCCTTCAAGGAGCGAACCCATGCCGAAGATGAAGACGAACAGGGCTGCCGCGAAGCGGTTCCGCACCACGGGTGGCGGGAAGATCCGCAGGGGCAAGGCGTCGGGCAGCCATCTCCTCTCGCACAAGAACAGGAAGCGGACGCGCCGTCTGCGGAACAACGACACCGTGGACCACGCGAACTTCCACCTCATCAAGATCCTCATCCCGTACAAGTAGGAGAACCGTCATGCCGAGGGTCAAGAGAGGGTTCAAGGCGCGGCGCAGGCGCAACAAGGTGCTCAGCGAGGCGCGCGGGTTCGTCTCCAGGCGATCCAAGATCTTCACGGCTGCCGTGGACGCGGTCCACCATGCCTGGCTCTACCAGTTCAGGCACCGCAAGGAGCGCAAGCGCGAGTTCAGGCGGCTGTGGAACATCCGGATAGGCGCGGCCGCCCGCGAGCTGGGACTCAGCTACAGCAAGCTCATCCACGGACTCAAGGTCGCGGGTGTCGAGATCAACAGGAAGATGCTGGCCGAGATGGCAGTGCACGATCCCACGGGCTTCGGCAGGATCGTGGAGATGGCCCGCAGCGCCGCCGGCTGAGAGCCGGTCCATGCCTGGCGAGGAAGATCCCAAGGTTCCAGTCGACATCCGATCCCTCGAGTCCGCCCTCTCCGCCTTGGCCGCGGACTTCCTCGCATCGATCGAGGCCTCGCCGGACGAGCAGGACCTCGCCGACCTCCAGGTTGCCCTGTCCGGCAAGAAGGGCAAGCTCACAGCATTGCTCAAGAACCTCGGCAGGATGGCACCCGAGATCAGGCCGGCCGCGGGCAAGCTGGTCAACGACACGCGCGACAGGCTGCTCGGATCGATCGACACGAGGAGGAGGCTCCTGGAGCGCAGGGCGCTCGAGCAGAGACTGGCGGCCGAGCGCAAGGACGTGACGCTGTCCCCGTTCGGCGACCCCCCGGGCCGCCTCCACCCCCTCACCAGGGTGATGGCAGACATCGTCCACGTCTTCACGTGCATGGGGTTCGATCTTGCCGAGGGGCCCGAGGTCGAGACCGACTGGCACAACTTCGAGGCCCTCGGGATCCCCAGGAACCACCCGGCACGACAGCAGCAGGCCACGATCTTCGTCAAGGACAGGCAGGACCTGGTTCTCCGCACCCACACCTCTCCCGTGCAGATCAGGCGATTCCTTGCCGGACCGCCGCCCATAAGGATCGTGGCTCCGGGCTTCGTTTACCGCCACGACGACGACCCCACACACAGCCCCATGTTCCTCCAGATCGAGGGGCTGGTGGTGGACGAGATGACGTCGTTCTCGGATCTCAAGGGCGTGCTGGAGCTATTCCTCAGGTCGTTCTTCGGACCCGGGACGCGCATGCGCTTCAGGGCGAGCTTCTTCCAGTTCACCGAGCCCAGCGGAGAGGTCGACGTCGCCTGCGTGGAATGCGGCGGGCGCGGCGACCCGGGATGCCGCGTCTGCAGGGGAAGCGGTTGGCTCGAGGTGCTGGGGTGCGGCGAGGTCGATCCCGTGGTGCTCGCGAGCGTGGGCGTCGACAGCGAGAGGTACCAGGGGTTCGCGTTCGGCATGGGTATCGACCGCATGACCATGCTCAGGTACGGAATAGATTCGATACAGCACCTGTACAGGAACGACATGCGCTTCCTGAGGCAGATCTAGACCCATGAAGGCGTCGATCCGCTGGCTTTCCGAGATACTGGGCGTCGAGCTCGACGCCGAGGTGGTCGCAGCGCGGCTGACCATGGCGGGCGCGGAGATCGACGCGGTCGAGGAGACGCAGGTGCCCGGCGCTGGGATCGTGATCGCGCGCGTGAGCTCCATGACCGCCCACGCGAGGCGCACCGATCTCCGCGTGGTGACCGTCGATGACGGCGAAGGCCAGGCCGTCCAGGTAGTTTGCGGAGCGCCGAACACGCCCGGACCAGGGTCGCTCGTGGTCCTCGCACGGCCCGGGGCCGTGG
>CAZGVR010000405.1:0-4016 GCA_964528945.1 uncultured Myxococcales bacterium | reverse complement strand
GCTGCCCGACGGCGCCGTCGCCGTGGGCTCGTTCGACGGCAACCTGTACATCGTGCAGGAGTTCGTTGACGGACGCACGCTGGCCGACGACATGAAGGACGGGCCGATCGGGCTCCGCAGGGCACTGCACGTCGCCGATCAGGTCCTCTCTGCCATTTCGGAGGCGCACGGCCACGGGGTCATCCACAGGGATCTGAAGCCCGAAAACATAATGCTATCTATCATAGGTGAAGATATTAATTTCGTCAAGATCCTCGACTTCGGCGTCGCGAAGCGCATCACGACGCAGACCTTCGCCACGAAGGAAGGACTGATCTTCGGGTCGCCGAGGTACATATCCCCCGAGGCCGCGGCAGGCGACAAGATCGACCACAGATCGGATCTGTCCTCCATGGGCGTGATCCTCTACCAGATGCTCTGCGGGGAGCCGCCGTTCTCGAGCAAGCGTCCGGTGCAGCTGCTGCTGGATCACGTCAATACCCCTCCACCTCCGCTCAGGGGGCACCCAGGAGCGGCAGACGTGCCGCCCGGCGTCGAGGGGATCGTCATGAAGCTCCTGGCAAAGAGGCCCGAGCACAGGTACCCCACCGCATCGGCCGTCAGGGAGGCCCTGATCGATGCGATCAGATCGCAGCACGGATCGGCGTCCGGCTACGCAGGGGGAGGCGACATGCTCGTCGCCGCCGGCGCGCGGCCGGTCGCGCTGGCCGGGCTCGGGGCCATCCCGACCCCGGCCCAGTCCTCGAGGGCCGCGCCGCCTGCGCCCGCTCCGGCCTCCGGGACACCCTTGCGGCCCGTGCATCGCGAGGGGCCGATCCGGGTCCCGACGGCGCAGGCAAGCGTGGGGTTCGGACGGCAGCAGGGCCCGGTGCAGCCAGCGCCCGGCTACGGCGAGGTGATCAGCGAGACCGGTCTGGGCGTGGATTCCGACGTCACGAGCACGGAAGCCATGTACTCGATGGCCCACAGGAGGCACGTGAGGAACCTCGTGCTCATGACCCTCGGCGGGCTGATACTCGTCCCGCTGCTCGTCGTGGGGTTCTGGCTGGGTTACGGTGCGCTGTCGAAGAGGCTCTTCACGTACGACGAGGTTGCACAGACCGGGGACGGCGGCGATGCGGCCTCCGGGGACCCGCAGGATGCCGCGCCGGCCCCCGACGCCAGGCTGCAGCTGGACGTGCCCGAGCCCGTGGCCGGCGTCGAGGTGAAGTTCCGGTGCCAGCTCACCGGCTTCGGCGGCGAGGAGCCCAAGGCATGGTTCGTGGTCAGGGACGTGGCCGGCGGGGAGACCCGGATTCCAGCCAGGCAGGTCCAGGTCGTGGGGGACGGCTCGACCGGACGCATGTTCACTGCCGCACACGCTTTCGATGGATCCGGGTCGTACACCCTCTCCTTCATGGCGGGCGAGGAGGAGATCGGTCCGACGCTCGGGGTCGAGGTCTCGGATCCTGGAATCCAGGACGGGGACAAGGGCAAGGGCAAGAAGAAGCGGGAGGTCGGCTCAGGCGCCGCGGAGGTGCCGCCTGCGGGCGATGTCCTGCCGCCGGTCGACGTGAAGCCTCCGGATCCGCCGCCGAAGCCCGATGCCGACGCCGGAGCCGGATCGATCAAGATCATCAAGATCGTCCCGGAGGAGGACACGCCGGGAAAGAAGAAATCAACCTGGTACTGACTGGAGCCCGCATGCCCGATGCAAACCTCTACCTCGATCGTGTCGATCTCTCGAGGTACCTGACCGTCGAGGAATGCCGGCACTGCGGGGCATCGAGCTGCAGGGATCTCGTCGACATGCTGAAGGGAAGGGCCTGCAGCACCGATGCGCTCGAGTCGCTGCCCAGGACGCGCAGATCGGCCCTGGCAACGGCCCTGGGGCTGGATGGGACGCTGCCTGCCGTCCCATCTCTCCAGCATCCTCGTCCGGTGGCGGTCCAGCTCGTCGAGATCAACGATCCGCGCCCCGGTGCCCCGGTGCTCGTGACCGGCAACAGCGCGGTCACCCAGGAGGTGCTCCTGGCGATCCTGGCCACCACCGTGAGCCCGTTCTTCCTCCTCTTCACCGACACGCGAGGCGACACGCTGGACATGGCCATGGTCCTGGGATCCTTCTCGCCGGAGCGCGTGCTGGCGGCCGCCACCGCCCAGGACCTGGACGGACGTGCGGCCGGCGGACCAATCGTGCTCCCGGTACTGGCCGGGAGCCTCGCCGGGCGCGCGGCCGCAGCGCTCGCCCCGCGCGACCTCAGCGTTGGCCCGCATTGCGCCGCCGAGATGCCGCTGTTCTTCGGCGATGCCTGGCTCGCGGAGCCCTGAAGGAGACTAGTAGAAGATCCAATCGCCCAGCTTCTCGTGGAGGGCGTCTATCCGTGCGAGGATGGCGTTCCGCCTCTCCCACAGCTGAACCGCCGCCTTCTCCTTGATAGCCAGCACCGCGTCGCCCTTTGGCACCAGCATCTCCCTTGTCGCCTCCTCGTCGAGGGCGCGGATCCCCTCCACCACGTCCCTAGGGAACAGCGACATGGCCTCGAAGTACGCCAGCGAGTCGGTCCGCTGTGGTCCCTGGAATCCGAAGGCGAGCCCGTTGTCGATGAGCACGAGATGGCTGACGCCGTCGGGCGCGATGACCGTGCCCAGGTTCCTTGCCCTGTCGTCGTTGAGGACGAGGTAATCGAAGATGATGGCCCTGCCCATCTCGAGGTAGACCGTGTACTCCGGGTCGGAGAGGGCCTCGCGGTTCGCCGGGTGGAGGGCGGCGGCGATCTCGGTGATGTACTCCTCGTCGGCCTCCCGCGATCCGATCATCCTCGGGTGGAGGCTGTCCACCCAGTACCTGACCGATCCCCGCACCGCATCGTACTTCTCGAACTTGACGAGCGCGACGTCGGTCTCTGGCAGGTCCTTCACGAGCTTCCTGAAACCGTTCCCGGGGAAGACGCGGTCGACCGCCGGGACGACCGGGGCCCCGATCATGCGGCCGAGCCGGTAGCCCAGGATCTCGCGCTTCCACTCGAAGTAGTACTCGGACTGCCGCACCTTGAGCTGCGCCGCGACCGGACTCCCCTCGGCCGGCAGGAGCAGGAGCTTGAAGCGCAGGGCCCTCGCCTCCTCGCCCAGCCTTCCCATGCTCTTGGCCTGCGACCTGGACTTGCTCCACTTGACCGGGGACGAGGCCAGGACCTCCTCGAGGAGGTCGGGATCCGTCAGGTATGTCCATTCCTGCGCGGTCGCGATCTTCTCGCCCTTGGCCGGCTCGATCGGAGGGATGGGAGGCGGCTCGCCGAGGTCCACGTCCGGAAACCAGGGCGCATCCCCCTCCGTCGATTCCCCGTCAAGGCAGGGGACGGCCTCCATTGCGTCGATCGCGTCGGGCTCACCGTCCTGGCCTGCGCCGTCCGGGACCCCCTGCTGCGACGCGTCCGGCCCGGCCACGGCGGAGCCGCGGCACGATTGGCCCGGCTCCCCGCAGGCTGCGATCGACACGAGGACGATCACGAGCAGGCCAGTCCGCCTCACCCGGACCTCCGGGCCAGCCTTCGCCTGGACACAGACACCGCGACGATCGCCCCGGCGAGCAGCACTGCGAGGATCGCGGACGCTATCCCCACGGCCCACTTGACCCTGGGCGGGTTCTCGACCTCTCCGCCGGGCACGTAGTCGCTCTCGCTGAAGACGATGTTGGCCCTCGGCGGGCCTGCAGGAGCCGGCGCCTCCTCCTCCTGGGCCGCGGCCTCCGCACTCTTTCCGGCGCCCCCTCGGGAGGGCTCGGCCGCGGCCGCGCCGGCAGCTGCCTGGCCTGCCCAGTCGAGCTTGACCGGATCTCCGATGATGACTCCGATGTGATCCAGGACGCTCCGCTCCTTGCCCTCGGCAGGCGCGTTCAGCATCCCGCCCATGTCCTCGACGTAGAGCGTGGACGAGCCTCCCCCGTCCATGTTGAGCGCGCGCCAGGCCCCCAGCTCGATCAAGAACTCCGCCATCTCCCTCGGGCCTATGCTCTTTGATCCCTCGACCCTCCCCTC
>CAZGVR010000404.1:0-4017 GCA_964528945.1 uncultured Myxococcales bacterium | reverse complement strand
CAGCGAGGTCGGGAAGGGCTCGAACTTCAGGATCATCCTGCCGGCCGCCACCAAGACGGACCGCCTGCCCTCCTGACACTGGATCCCCGGGCGCCTGCCGGTCGGGTCGTTTCAGAAGTCCCAGCCCCGATCGATGTCGTCCTCGGGCTCCTCGCGCGGCTCGTCCTCGATCCTGCGCTTGGCGCCGCCGTCCTCCGGCGGCTTCTCGGACGGAGGAGTGACGCGCAGATCCCGCGCATTCTCCGGCACAACGGTCGGGGTCTGGCGCATGGAATCCGACCTGGGGATGGGCCTGGTCTCGATCATCTGTGCCGGCCGCCTGTCCACCATGGGAGGCTTGGACGACGAACTGCGCCTGCCGGGCGGTTTCGAAGGTGACGGGAACGAGGACTGATCCACCTCGGGCGGAGGCGACGGGATGTCGACGTGCGCGTCATCGAGGGGAGGCTGGCTCGTGCGGCGCTTCCGCGCCCTCGCCAGCGGCCCTTCAGCGCTCCCCGATGGGATTTCGGGCAGGAGTATCCTGTAGCCCGTGAGCGAGTCGCGCTGCGGTGGCGGGTTCTCCGAGACCCTTGACGCGCCCGGATGGGAGGGATTCGACGAGCGAAGACCCCTGCCCACGATCTGCTCGAGCGCCCTTGCCATCTCCTTTGCGTGGGCGAATCTGGATTCCGGCCTCTTCGCGAGCGCCCGGGTGATGATGGCCACGAGATCGACGGGCAGCTCGGGCAGGTGGTCGCGAGGATCGGGCGCCGGCCTGGTGATGATGTCGACCATCAGCGTGGCATAGCTGGTCGCCCTGAACGGGAGCTGTCCGGTGGTCATCTCGTAGAGGAGCACGCCGACCGAGTAGATGTCGGCACGGTGATCCACGTCGAGCCGGCCCTCGGCCTGCTCGGGCGAGACGTAGTATGGCGTGCCGTACACGCGTCCGGCCTCGGTGAGCCGGCTCGCCTTGTTGTCGGAGGTCGTGAGGCGCGAGATCCCGAAGTCCAGGAGCTTGACTATCTCCTCCCCACCGGACTGTCGTGCCATGAACACGTTCTCGGGCTTCAGGTCGCGGTGGATGATTTCCTCGGAGTGCACCGCGTGGAGGCCGTCCAGGATCTGCAGGGTGACGCCCACTGCGCGAGGCACCGACATCCTCGTCTCGCGCTCCAGCACGTCGCCGAGGCTCTCGCCCTCGAGATACTCCATGACGATGTAGGGGACACCCACGCCGGTCTCGCCCAGGTCGAGGACCGCCACGATGTTCTTGTGGCCGAGCGAGGCCGCGATCTTGGCCTCGTTCACGAACCGCTCGCGCACCTCGCTGTTGATGACGCTCTCGGGAGACAGGAACTTGATCGCAACCTTGCGGTTGATGGTCCTGTGCAGGCCCTCGTACACGACTCCCATGCCGCCGGATCCGAGCACGCTCTCGACCTTATACTTCCCGTCGAGGGTGTTGCCTCCTAACTCGGGCACCACCGAGAGGCGCTTGTCCGTCTTGGGGCAGACGGAAACGGTGTCCTCGTGGTCGAGCTTGCAGAAGGGGCACACGAACGACCGTTTCAGGAGGTATCGCAAAGGTCCCTTTCCGCGGTCACCTGTGCTCGGCCGCCCCGCCCAGGACCGGGTACGAACGATACGGTCCGCGATAAATATGGAAAATATCATCTATGCGGCGGGTGGTCAACCGGACACCCTGCCCTCGGATGCGCGCTCGGATGAGGCGCGTTGACACACCGGTTGGGGGCAAGCATACTCGCCCCCGATCCGATGCTCGTGAGAGTGATCATCGACGGCGGGGAGGTCAGGGCGAGGAGGCACGAGACCCTGATGCCCCTGCTCGAGCGAATGGGCATCGAGCTTCCCGGCCTCTGCTACCGCCCCGACCTGACGCCCGGTGGGTCCTGCCGCCTCTGCCTGGTTGAGGTGGAAAGCGGATCCGGGGTCAGGGTCGTGACAGCGTGCAGCTATCCGGTCGAGGAGGGTGATCGGGTCTCGACCTCCTCCCCCAGGATCATCCGCCTGAGGCGGCTCGTGGCCGAGCTCCACCTGGCGCGCTGCCCGGACGAGCCCGAGGTGAGGCGCGTGGCCGCGCGTCTCGGCGTCAAGGGATCCGGGCTGAGGCTCCAGCACGAGGACTGCGTCCTCTGCGGGCTCTGCGAGCGCGTTTGCCGGGAGGTGATCGGTGCACGCGCCCTGGGCTTCCAGGGCAGGGGTGGCAGGCGCAGGCTCGGGGCTGCCTTCGCGGAGGAGCCTGCGGAGTGCGTCGGCTGCGGGGCCTGCTCGTTCGTGTGTCCAACGGGCGCGATCAGCATGGATTCCGCGGCGCTCGACCGCATGCGGCTGAAGCCTGGCGCCGAGAGGTGGTGCAGGCATGCGCTCACCGGGATCTATCCCGGGGCTCTCTGCTCCCACGGATTCGAGTGCAGGACGTGCGAGGTGGACCAGCGGCTTCGCGAGGCCTCGGGCGGTCACCCCGCCCTGGCGGCCGGGGGGTCGTCCGAGCGCTTCCGGCTCCAGGTATGGTGGGCGAGCACGAGGGGCCGGGAAGGGCAGGGGCCGTCCCGGTGAGCCGGATCGCGCACAGGGCCGAGAGGGCATCGCGTGCCGCGTGCGGACGAGCCTGCCCCGTTGACCAGAACGTGAAGGAGTACGTGGCGCTCGCCGCCGAGGGGCGGTTCGCCGAGGCACTCTCGGTGATCCGCAGGACCAACCCGTTCCCGGCGATCTGCGGGCGAGTCTGCTCGCATCCATGCGAGATCGAGTGCGAGCGGGGCGGGATCGACGGCCCGGTCCCCATAAGGTGGATCAAGCGGTTCGTGGCGGATCTGGACGCGGACGGCGTGGTTCCCCCGCCCGCGCGCCGGGCATCCAGGGATACGAGGCTCGCGGTGGTCGGTGCCGGACCCGCAGGGCTGACCGCCGCCCAGGACCTCGCCATGCTCGGCCATGCCGTCACCGTCATCGACGCGAGACCTGCTGCCGGCGGCATGCTGCGATGGGGCATCCCCGCCTTCAGGCTGCCGCGCGGCCTCGTCGACATGGAGACGCGCGCGATCCTCTCAATGTGCGCGGAGACTCGGACCGGTGTGGTGCTGGGCCGGGACACGAGCGTGAATGACCTCCTCCGCGAGGGATTCTCGGCCGTGCTGGTCGCCGTTGGCGCTGGCACGCAGGCGGGTGCCGGCCTCCCGGGCGAGGACGTCACGGCCGGGTTCGGCGACACCATGGGATTCCTGGAGAGCTGCGACGACTCGGCCGTCAGGGGCCGGCGAGTCGTCGTCCTCGGGTTGACGAGGCAGGGCTTCGACGTGGCCAGGCTCGCTGCCATGAGCGGTGCCCGCTCCGTGGTTCTGGTCGGACCTGAGCCACGCGAAGCTCTTCCCGTGGATCCGGACGTCGAGGCGGAAGCCGAGTCGGCCGGGGTCCGCATCCTTGCCGGGATGCGAGCCGTGGACGTCCATGCCGCCCGCGGCAAGCTGAAGGGGTTGGTGCTGGAGAAGGTGCGCACGGATGGAGCCGGCCGCGCGTCCCGCAGGAGCCTGACGTGCGATCTGGCCTTCCCGGCCGTGGACAGGTACGTCTCTCCGACCGTCTTCGAGGGCTTCCCCCATGTCCAAAGGACTCCCTGGGGAGGCATATCGGCTGAGCCGCTGACCGGAGCCACGTGCGGTCCCGGGGTCAAAGACCGTGATCGAGGCGATCGCCGGAGGGCACAGGGTCGCCTCGGCAATGCACGGTTTCGTGACGGGCGAGCACTGGACGGCCGAGGGCCGTCCGGCCCCGGCCGGACGTGGCCCCGAGCCCTACGAGGTCAGGGCTTCCGGCCGCGTTGCGGTTCGGGTGCCGCACGACCGAGGCTCCCGGGCTCGCGAGACGCTCGACGGACCGGAGGATGCCCTGAGGAAGGCCAGGCTGTGCCTCCGCTGCGGCCAGTGTCTCGACTGCGAGACCTGCCACCCCGACTGCCCCACCAGGGTCGTCATGCTCTCCGGGACGAGCGGCACCGGGCCGGCATGGGGGGAT
>CAZGVR010000403.1:3108-4026 GCA_964528945.1 uncultured Myxococcales bacterium | reverse complement strand
GACGCGCGGCCCGGCGTCGACGTGTTCAAGAAGTCTGGGTGGTTCGACGTCAACGTGGGAGCGCTCGTGATCTACAGGTTCACGCCGGTCTTCAACCTGGTGATCGAGCTGTCCGGCGATTTCGTCGCGCCCGACATCGCGTTCAACATCGACGTTGCCGGCGGGCTCGCCATAGCGTTCCCCTGATCGTGCCTCCAGGCGCTCGGCCCCTCAGCCGGCCAGAATGGAGAGGAGCGCTGCCCCGCCCAGGAGGATCCTCGAGACCAGCTTGGGCTTCTTCTCGAGAGGCACGACCGCGAGGTGGGTCGCCACCGTGCGGATCGTCCCGTCCTTCTGGATGCACGGGGAGTTGACCAGGGCGTCCTTCGTCCCGACGTACATCGCGGAGGAACACCCACCGTCGAGGTTCAGCGCGTCCCATGCACCCAGGCGCGCGAGGAAGGCGGCAAGCTGGTCGATCCGCATCCCCTTGCTCACCGTCGGCTGCCTGCCGTCGACCACGACCACGATCATCGTGTGGCCGTCCTCGGTGAATCCGATCGCGGTGCGCGGGTTGGGGGTGTCCCAGACCTCGGTGCCCTGCTTCTCGGGCGGGACCGTGAAGTCGTCGGGCGGCAGTGACTCGAGGATCTCACCGTCCCTCACCAGCATCGGTACCCCGGTCAGGCCGTGGAACACCCACTCCGGGGCGCCGCCTCCCTTGGGCATGATCTCCTCCGGAGGGAAGATCTCGGCCCTGATGGCCCCGCCCGTGTTCTTGCCGAAGGCTGCGATCGAACTGAACTCGTTGTCGACGAACTTGCCCTTCTCCTTGCCGTGGGTCATGAACCAGCCGCCGTGCTTCTCCCCGTAGAATCCGCCGTTGACGGCCAGCAGGGCCTGTGTGGCCCTGCCGAGATCCGCCAAGATCGGAAGAGC
>CAZGVR010000403.1:0-3098 GCA_964528945.1 uncultured Myxococcales bacterium | reverse complement strand
GGGTCACCTGGTGGGTCTCTGAGACGAGGTCGACCAGGGCGATGCTGGCCCTGTAGAGCGGAGTCTCGCAGGTCTCGATCACGAGCTCGATTCCCGGGCCCGCGCTCTCGCTCGTGCTCGAGAGGCCGGTCTTGCACGGGGAAGTTCCGGATGCGATGGCGCCGGAAGGAAGCGACGCCGCCAGGAACAACGCGGCCAGGAATGTGCGCCTCCGGTCCATGGGTTCGAGTATGTCCAGACGCTCCGACCCGGTCAAATTCCGGTATGGCTTCACGAAGCCAGGGTGCATCCGCATCCCTCGTCTCGGCCACCACCGTCCCCGGCATCCGCGTCTGCATCGGGGGTGGGCTCGACCTCGTCGACCGCATCGGGCTCCGGCTCCGGCGTCTCGGGCACAGGCTCGGCCTCGTCCTCCTCCACCGGATAGGGCACGTCCGTCCCGATGGCGCGGATCTGGTAGGCCTGGAGCCCGGCCTGCCCGCCGCTTCCAATCATGAAGTAGTAGTCGCCGGCCGGGATGCCCTCGCCGTCGATCCAGAAGTTCACCTCGTAGTAGCCGGCGCTCATGGCAGAGGGCTCCAGGATCTGGTCCCAGTCGCCCGTGACGGCCGTTCCAGTGTACCCGAAGGTGATGGGGTCTGGTCCGCGCTTGAACAGGACCGCAGGCGTCGGGGTACCGCCGCCCAGGAAGGTCGCGTAGGGATCGGGCTGCACGCGGAAGGAGAGGTTGAGCTGCTGGAAGCCCCGGGCCGCGTTGAACCTCAGCTGGACCGGACCGGGCACGAGCGGCTCCCTGACAAGGACCATGGCCTGGGCCGGCACTACCAGGATGGTGGAGAGGGGTATGCCCTCGGCCAGGTCCACGATCCTCTGGCACGCGGATACGTTGTGCGCATCGAGGGCATTCGCCATGGTCGTGGCCGCGTCCGTGCCGAGAGAGGTCTCCACGGCCGCGACGAGAGCGGCCGACGCCTCGTCGAAGTCGGACATGGGGGACAGCGTGATCTCGGCAGCGAAGAACGCGGCCCTGAGGGTGTCCAAGTCGGCGGTGAGGGCCTCGCCTGCGTCCCACTCCGCGCCGGTGAACATGAGCGAGTCGTAATGGCTCTCGCCCATCATGTCGCCCGGGCACGAGTTGTCCGCGTCGATGTCCCGTATGCCGCCGCCCGTCAGCCAGGAGCCGGCGTAGTCACCCACCACCGAATCACCTGTCATGAACGCTGCGCCGGTGTCGGCGAACCCCTCGTTCAGAGCCCCGGTAGAGGCGTCGAGTCCCTGCTCGTCGTACGAGTACCCGGTGAGCGCGCAGGTGGCGGCTACGACCGCGTGGCCCAGCTCGTGCGTCACCACGTCCCCGTCGTAGGCGAAGTCGCCCTCGGTGCCCTGGCCGAAGACCATGGAGTCGTCGGGCCGGGTCAGGATGTCGAGGAGGTTGCCTGCCTCTACGAACATGGCGTTGTCGAACGGGTAGAGAACGCCGTAGGGGTCGGTTGCCGCCATGATCGCCGCCAGATCCACGGCGCCGTAGACGTCTATGGGTGCCCGGAAATTGACGGTGGCCGGGATAGGGACCTCGTTCAGAAGGTCGAACCCGAGCGAGTTGTAGTAGTCGTAGGCCCGCTCGACCGAGTAGTACATCTGCGCCTCGGCGAAGTCGTCCTCCGGCGCGAGGGGATCAGGCGTGAACACGAAGTCGCCCGACCCGTCCGCGGTCGCCTTCTGCACCTCGCTGCACGTGTGAAGGGCCAGGGTGATGCCCAAGTAGGTGATCGTCGTGGTCTCGTGCAGGTCGAGGCAGTTCCTCGCGACCGTGCGCGTGCCCGTCAGGTTCGTGGACAGCGCCGGCATGTTCGGGAGCGTGACCTCGACCGGAGTCGGCGTCCTGATCGGATTCTCCGTGTAGACGCTGGCCAGCCTGTCCGTCCAGATCCCGTTCCGCACGAGGAGCGTCTCGCCCGTGATCGCGTCGATGTACACGATCGGGTTCGAGAGCAGGGCAGGGACCGCGCCCGGAACGACCTTCCACGCGAGCCGTGCGTCTCCGCCGGGCAGGGGCAGGATCACGAGGGTGGCGGCGTCCTCTCCAAGGTGGGCCAGGAACGCCTCGGAGGCCGCGTCCTGCGCGATGACCGCGGCCTCGGCCGGGCCGAACGCCGGCACGGTCGACTCGACTGCGGCAGCGGGCACGACGTTCACGAGCACGGCGCGCGGCCTGCCGGACACGTCCGTGCGCACGGTCACTGACGAGAACTCGACCGGGATCCCATCGATCGCCTGATGCCAGCGCACCACGCTGCCCCAGCCCACGTCGATGACGTGATCGATCACGAGCCCCCCGGTCCCCTCGATGCCGAATACGCCGCCATGGGCCTCCAGGAACGCGAGCGCGGTGATCTCCGGGAGGCCTGCCTGGGACGGGAACTTCCCGGCCACGAAAGTCGGCACGGTCCCGCCGTTGCGGAACACGACGTCCAGGGCGCCGGGCGTCGCCGCCTCGAGGGCGTCGAGCGCCGGGTTGGCCGCGAGCACCGCTGGATCGGCCGGCTTCGCATGGGCTTCCGGCGACAGCATCGCCGCGATCGTGGCGGCCAGCACGGTGGTTCTTGCCTGTCTCATTGCCTCACCTCACTGCTCGTCAAGTACCACTACCACGCCCTGCGCTTCAGTCAATCGTCCGCTGTCACGCGGCGCTGGTTGACAGGTGTCACATGGCCGGGGTATAACGTGATCATCCGATCACGTGATCGCACGATCACTCGATTCGGGACTGGAATGACCGAAATGTCCATGTTCGTGAAACCGCTGGATGAATCCGCAGCCGTGTCAGCCGGAGTGCCTGATGACCTGGCCGAGAGGACCATGGCCCTGCTCGTCGTGTCCAGTGACGATCGCAGCGACACCCTGCCTGCCATGCCAGGCAGCGTGGTCCTCCTCGGCGAGGGCCAGGATCTGGGCGTGTACAGGACCGGCGACGGGCGCTTCTCCCTGATCGCCGATCGCGGGCTGGACAGCGGGGCAGGGAGTCCGGTCGCCCGGGGCAGCGTGGTGGGGATCCTCAAGAAGTTCGCTGAGTAGGAAGGGATTTCCTGCTGCAGCGC